>NZ_JBWQXL010000124.1:0-1000 GCF_056620565.1 Nostoc sp. LEGE 12454 | reverse complement strand
GAAATTGCAAGAATTGCTCAACAGGCTTATCAGGCTGAAAAAACAGCAATTAATGCAACAAATGCGGCTGGTACTTCGACAAAGGTCGCGAACAATGCATTTGATGCAGCCAGTAATACACAAAGAAAAACTGAGTTACTACAAAAGCAATCAGCCGATGCTTTTAGGAGACTTAATCAAGTAGAAGATATTGCGGTAACAGCAGCGCGAGAGTCATCGCTATCTAAAGGGTTGTCAAATCAAGCAATTAGTAACTCAGGGCAAGCGATAACAGAATCCGCAAAAGCCACTAACGCTGTAATCAACGCGTCCATTGAGGCAACTGGGATAAGGCAATTAGTCAACGGCATCGGCTCAAGGATTGACGGGATAGGTAAAGCTATCGGGGTTTTGGAATCAAAAACCGCTACGGCAATAACAAATGCTGCCAAAGCAATAGGTATCAGTAGTGAAGCCCTAGCAGCAACAGGAAGACTTGCAGGCAGGCTACTAGAAGCTTTTAACGCGATTGCTACCATATTCACGCTAATCGAGCAATTAGCAACCCTCAATATCTTGGGCGACCGTATAGACGCAGTAGAGAACGGTATACAGGCTTTAGGCAATGACTTATCGCGGGTGCTAGGTAAGTTGTTAGGACTGCAAAACCGGATCGGTAACAACGAAACTACGATCGCACAAGTGAAAAATATCGCCCTTGATGCCAAAGGTATTGGTGAAGCAGCGAATTTGAAAGCGGGTGCAGCACAAGTAACCGCTACTCGCGCTGAGAACTTTGCACAGATTGCTAATGGCAAGGCTAACCAAGCTCAAATTACTGCTGATGGTGCAGTGAGAAATGCTGGTATAGCAAACGAAAATGCTACCACTGCATATCAGAAAGCTTCTCTTGCACAAGGGATAGGGGAGCAAGCAAAGCGTATTGCACTTGATGCACTTGGCAAAGCAGGTCTGGCACTGACGACAGCGCTAACTGCTGTTGCACTTTATCAGGGCGTAA
>NZ_JBWQXL010000123.1:0-1061 GCF_056620565.1 Nostoc sp. LEGE 12454 | reverse complement strand
AATATAATAGTAAATCTCTCGCACAGTTATGGAAGGAGGTAAAGCATTAAATTCATCTTTATCCAATCCTTTGGGGCAAGTTTTTGGCTTATACCAAGTAACTAATTTGTCGCAATCTCCAACAATTTTACCTTTTCGCATAGTTGTTGTACGAGATTGATGTTTACGAAACACAGGATCACAATTAAACTTTTTAATAGTAAACATATCGGCGTAAGCACAAAAAGCTCTATCCCCTACAAGCACATCATTAGGTTTGAGAAAACTGTACAGTTTTCTAGCTAATTTAATATCATGAGTGTTCAGAACATCTATGCACAAGGCAATAGCGGCTCCCGTTACTAAGCTGAATATCACACCAATTTTGGCAATTGGGAACCCACATTCCGGCTTTTGACTACTGGGCTGTGGGTATTCTTTTTGGTTTTCTACAGTGTCAGGCATAGAGACCGTTGAGCCGTCTATCACTAAAACATTTCGACCACACCATAAATGTTCTTGGGTTACTTTCTCTTCCAGTTTTTGCGCTGAATAATTGAAAACTGTTTCTAACAATTTTTCTGGTAATCTTACTCGTGCTTGGCAGTAAGCACTCGTATCTGTTGAGGGAACTTCTACTTCTGATTCAGCCAAATGTGCAATTATTTTACTCACAGCATGATGGCAAGTTTTGTCTGTATCTAATACTTGAGCTAAAAATGCCCATAAAGTTACGAATGGGTCAAACAACCGTTTTTTATATTTGATTTTTAGCTCAGATATTGCAAGTCTTATTACCGATTCCGGCAATAGTTCTTTAAAAGGTAGCCCCAAACTTTGATTAAATTTGTCCTTGAGGATTTGTACTCGTAGTGTCACAGTAGTAATTATCGTATTCGCTTGCTCGTCTCAAAAAAAGTATTTCACAGACGAGTAAGCTTTTTCTACCTACAAAAAATTCTGGGCAACCTTACCTCATCTCTCCATTGGCGATCGCCTGGCTCATGCCATTACTTTGCTCTCTGACATTAAAAGCTGTAATCCCTATCCCGCATACTTTACAGCTTTTCTTAGTGCCATTC
>NZ_JBWQXL010000122.1:0-1114 GCF_056620565.1 Nostoc sp. LEGE 12454 | reverse complement strand
ACCAATCATAAGTAATCATAATCTATACTATGTCTGCTGGTTAGAGGATTCTGTGTTTACTAGTATTATAAGCTATCAGTATTTTAGCGATCGCCCTTTTGGAAAAACTTTTTGGTTTACTGTTAATGACCAAACCCCGGCACGAATTACGAAAGCAGTTGCAAACTGCTTAATACACAAGCGTTTCGGCTTTTCTTAGTGCCATTCGATAAAGAAACCTTGGCAAGGGCAGCTTTAGGCTTGACGCTGGAGGAAATCAGCGATTTTCTGCGGCTTACTGTTAAGGAGCGATTAACTTCTAAAGGTATAGTAATTGATGCTACGGTCATCCCTTTGGTTGTCGAATACAAAACCCGCCTACTGTCTCAGATGGGTATTGAATTGGGTAAACCGGCGACCATACAGTTTGGTGGACTAGACCTGTTGCGGGATTGGTTGCAACGCCGCCGCCGGTTATTTTCTCAAGAAGCGCGATCGCTAAATCTACCCCAACCTAAAGGGGTGCTATTGGCGGGGCCACCAGGAACAGGTAAATCGATAGTGGCGAAAAACATTGCAACCATACTCAATCTTCCACTGCTGCAATTAGACATTGCCTCGATGCTTGGTAGCCTGGTGGGAGAATCTGAGGGCAATGTCCGCCGCGCACTCAAGACTGCTGAAGCGATCGCACCCTGTATCTTGTGGATTGATGAAGTTGAGAAAGCACTTTCAGCTAATGGCGATACCTCTGGAGTCTCACAAAGGATTTTAGGAAATATCCTCACTTTCATGTCTGAATGTACGGCGGGGGTGTTTGTGGTGGCAACCTGTAATGACCCAACAGCGCTGCCTATTGAGTTCAAGAGGAAAGGGCGGTTTGACGAGAATTTCTTCGTTGACCTGCCTACTGAGTTGGAACGCTGCCAAATTCTCAAAATTCACTTAGAACGGTTTGGTATAGAAGTTCCGCAGGAATATCTAGAGGCGATCGCTGCTAGCACCGATAAGTTTAGTGGTGCTGAGTTAGAAACCCTGGCATCAGAAGCAGCACTACTGGCTTTCGATGAGGGAAGACCTCAGCAGGTCACACTGGCTGATTTAGAAAATTGTCAGCAAAACATCACCCCTTTAG
>NZ_JBWQXL010000121.1:0-1130 GCF_056620565.1 Nostoc sp. LEGE 12454 | reverse complement strand
ATACCATTTCTGTATGAAGCTGCGCTAAATTATTCACAAGGGTGTATTTGGTACAAGTGTGATGGGTCTCAAATTGCAAGTTGAGATTAAACAGAGCCGAGAAGAATTGGAAAAAGCTGTTAAATATGCCGCAGAAGCTAGTAGCAAAGAGCGATTACAAATGCTCTACTGGCTAAAAACTGGTCAAGCTACAAGTAGGCGATCGCTGGCAGAACGTTTAGGGCGTGATGAAGCAACAATAACTCGTTGGTTGAAAAAATATAAAGATGGGGGATACAGAGGTTTGTTAGAGGTGAAACAAGCACCGGGTAAAGAGCCGATAGTTGCTGGAGAACACTTAGAACGTTTAAAGCGAAAATTGTCCGAACCACAAGGATTTCATAGCTATAGTCAGATTCAACAATGGTTAATGGGCGAATTAGGACTCAATATTGCTTATAAAACGGTATACCAACTAGTACGGTACAAACTTGGTGCCAAACTCAAAGTTCCTCGTCCCAAAAGTACCAAACAACATCCAGAGAGTCTATCTCACTTTAAAAAAAACTCCCTCTAGCACTCAAATTTTTACAAGATGAATTTGGGTCAGGCCATCGGCTTAGATATATGTGCCAAGACGAAACCCGCTTGGGATTAAAGACAATTGCAGGACGTTTAATTACCGCTCCTGGGATAAAACCCATAGGTTTGAGTCAGTGGCAACGCGATAATTTTTACTTGTATGGTGTCGTAGAACCCCTAAGTGGGTATAGTTTTTTCTACGAATTTTCCCACCTTGACGGTGACTGTTTTCAAAAGTTTTTAGAATTGCTGTCTGCGGATCTCGGCGATGACGTTGCAGTTATTCAGTTTGATCAAGGCTCGTTCCACACCATTAAAACCCTTGATTGCCCGGAAAATATTATCCCCATTTTTCAACCACCTCACTCTCCAGAACTAAACCCAATTGAGAGGTTTTGGGAGTTACTCAAAAGCAAACTTCAATGGGAAAATTGCAAAACCCTTACCCAACTACGTCAAAAGCTAGCTTCCGTCTTAGAAACAATTACACCAGAACACATTGCCTCCCTTACTTCTTACGACTTTATTCTCGAAGCTTTATTTAGCGCAGCTTCATAAAGAATTGGTAT
>NZ_JBWQXL010000120.1:0-1137 GCF_056620565.1 Nostoc sp. LEGE 12454 | reverse complement strand
CATATATAAAAATAAACTTCGTGTGTTCCGCTTTTACCTGGTTCAGAGGTGAAAGTGGAATTACCTAAATATTCACTAACCGTAAATATTCGCTCAATCCTATTCCCAGCAAAGGATACACGGCATCCGTGAATATTCCACTTCTACATAAAAGTGGAACATTTACATTATTTTGATTACTTCATACAACGGATTTATCACATCAATAAAAAATCCGTTTTATGGCAAAACCTACAATTGTTCAAGTTTTTGGAATAGGTGCGACACGGCTAGCAAGTGGAGCAACAACACCAAGTGCAGGGTTATTTATTCCTGATTCAGCGTTACAAGCAGCAGGATTAGCAACTCCAACTACTGCCACAGCAGAAGGTCATTTAGTCGCAATTGCAGTTAACGCCAAAAGTTATCTTACCCAAACTAATTTTGATGCAAATACTGACCAGTCTTTAATCATTGCAGACGGATTCTCAAATTTCACTACAAGAGGAACTGACAACACTGCATACAGACAAGACCAATTAACATTAAGCCTCGCCAAAATTGACACAAATTCAACAGTTGATCCGGATAATTACTAATGTCATGTGGTGTATCGGGGATTTGGACTTTAATAACTCGACTGTATAACACTGGAAATACCAACTATACAGAAAATTATTCTGGCTTTGCAGACGACAATCCGATTCTGGTTAGCGCAAGTCCAACCATGAATTTGATTTCGTCGTGCGATGGAAGAATTTTTCTTGGAAACTGGGGCAATGGTTATATTGTCTCCAAATCGTTCGTTCCCAATCCGAGCGAGAAATATGACTGTATTAATGGTGCGTGTATAAAAAAAACTGTTTATAACACACCAGGGATTTACCAATCACTATCCGATTGTGAAATAGCTTGCGGTACTGGCTGTAGTGGGAAATGTATTTCTAATAGCGAATGGGCGCAAATAAAGGGTTTATCCAATCAATTAAGAAATAGGAGTTGCGGCTAAATATATGAGTACTGAGAGCGTGATTGGGAGTATGCAATCAGCGCTAGATTGCGCTGGGAAATGCAATTGTTGCGATAAGCTACAATCACAGATTAATGCACTAAAGCAACAAGTTGCTAATATCAAACCAGTTGATGAGTTATCGCTAA
>NZ_JBWQXL010000119.1:0-1309 GCF_056620565.1 Nostoc sp. LEGE 12454 | reverse complement strand
TTCACTCTAGTCATTTGAAAGCTTAAAAACTTGAGTGCATATTTTCAGATGCCCCTGTATTGCATCATCCCAGGTGGGGTAGAAGTTCCTTTTTCCATCCATTACCCCACCCATGACCAAAGTTTCAAATATCATCGGTTGAGAAAGCGAGTTGCAGCTGCCAGGGTTTAAGTCTATGCCCACGAATCTAGTTGAAACGATAGAGTCTTTAAGTTCATTGATCATAACCGTGGTGCTAGCTGACATTATCCACAAAGACCACTCCATAAAAGACTCAACAGGAACCGGGGTTTGTCCTTCTAATTTGTAATAGTACTGATTAGGCATAATCTTCATTTTGTCTCTTGGGCGGTTATCAAGGGTAATACTCGTATTCTTCATAGCCTGTTTTTTCTAGTTCACAAGCTTCAAGTATTTCGGCATCACACAAATTACAGCAAGCTCCGGCATGATTCCATGAAGAAGTAAGTTTAAATTCAAAGTTGGGTTCTAGCTCCCCTTCTTCAATCACCTGGTCGCACCAGGGGCATTCAATGTTCATAATTCCGTTTTTGTCACTTCAAGTTTTTAACTAATTCTCTAAACAGTAGCCGCGCTCCTTTAGCTGCAACGCGATTTCTAACCAGCTTCACCGGACGACCAGCTGCTTTTTCAGTATCCAATTGTTCGCCCAAAGTTTTACCAATATCATTTTTGAGCCGCGATCGCTTCGGCTCAATTCTGGTAAACACCCATTGCCAGAGAGACTTACGACATAAATCTGAACCGCCTACTACTTTGGCTTTGCGGCTATCGCCAGATGCTTCAAGTGATGGAGCAGCGCCCAAGGCTTTCTGAAATCTTCTCAGTGAAAGGTGGCGTTTGGTAGGCTTTTTCGAGTTTCGCCCCTGGCGTATCCTCACCTCTGGCTTACCATCAGCATCCAGGAATCCCTCAATGGGGTAAATCTGGGAGAGAACGATCGCCTAACTGCGATCGCCAAATCCAAACTTTTTGAAAACTGTGCGGTAATGGTCAAATCGAGAGTCGGCAAGCAGTTCTCTTAACTCTCCCTCGATGACGTGTTCTTCCCTCTGGAGGTCACAGATACGTTTTGCGTGTTCTCGAACAGTGTCGGTTATGCCAAGTCCGACAGATTGAGAGTAAAGGCGGTCGTAGCGCGTACTTTTCCGAATTCCTGCAAGCCACCCCCAAAGCAAAGGCGCTTCACCCAATTCACCCCGCCGGGACTTTACTAGTGCAACTTCTGGAAACTGCCACGCTAAATCCTGCCGCGCACGATTCACGATCGGAGACTGAACGCGATTTA
>NZ_JBWQXL010000118.1:0-1316 GCF_056620565.1 Nostoc sp. LEGE 12454 | reverse complement strand
GCAAATGTTTATTAAAGATAACACCAATGGTACTCAAATCAACTTTTGAACATGGATGGCTATTATCAAAACTACTGAAATTAGATGATGAATATCAAGGTAGGTGGGAGCAATGGCGATGGACAATTGCAAAATTAATCTCACTTCCGATTCCGAAATAGCCAGATTTGAGATAGCTTATAAATGGATAAAACACGGAGATGGAAGCTACTCTCATGAGTGTTGACAAAATGCCTTTAGCTGTTTGACGAGTCAATGGGTTAATTCCAGTTCGTGTATGACGGATTTCATAATGCAGTGATTATTATTAGCATTTGGATAATGATCATCAACCTGACAAGCGATAGGATTGCCAATTCTATCCCTGATATAGTCCTGAGAGAATTTTGATAAATACCATCCTAGTGGTAAATTGAAATTTGACTTGCCGCCTATTGATTTACATTCTGCATTACCTAGCCGACAAATATTGACTGCTCCATTCTCTTTGCTAGGAGCGAAATGGGTTAAATAGAATTGCCTGAAGTCATGCTTAGAAACAATCTTGTTCTCATCGTCATTTAAATTGCCGTCTATTTTGTATTCAGCTTGCTCAATGATGCTACGACCTCGAGCCTCTCTCGAATTATATAAGGCATTCATTGGAGAAAATAGATCATTTCCTCCAGATTGTTGGTTTAAAGGTGAGTTATCAGTAAGCGCCAGGTATACAATTTTGATTGTTGGGATTTTGTGAAGATCACCTGTGGTTGATTTAACAATATCTTGATCTATTTGGCTTTCTAGTCCGTGATCTAAAATTTCTTGTAATCCTTGACCAATCTCAAATGCATTTGTGAAGCCGGAGTTTTCAAAATAACCTCCGTCTGCTAAGCGAGATTTGGAGTTTAGTTCTTGATCGGCGAGAATATCACCCTTCTTATCATAACATCTGTTAAACCAACCCACAGGAGTAATGAATGGGAATCTGGCACTGAGAAAAGCAGCCGTGCTGAGACGAAAGTTAATGTGAGAATTATTTTTGTTTTTGCAAGCAACGGTATTAATGTCTACTAGATCTGGAAACTTTACAGTAGATAAACGCGGAGTCTTGAATGTAAATGGACTTAACAGCAAACGCTCTCCAGTTTCTACTACCGTCGTATTTAAAACCAAGGCAGGAGCAACACTTTTTGGGTTCCAGTGGTCCCAGGGTAAGCGCGTCTCAAACACTATTGACAAGCGGATTCTGAGACATCATCATGTTGAGATAAACAAGCAGCAAGAATAGTAAGCATGTAGTTATTATCCATTGCGGCTCGATTCGATTTTTGGCG
>NZ_JBWQXL010000117.1:0-1361 GCF_056620565.1 Nostoc sp. LEGE 12454 | reverse complement strand
CGGGACTTAAACAAAAACTAAGCCCAAATAAAGCCTAAACTGGCTTTATAAGCAGCAAACACGTCACGGTTAAGGGTCAACCAATCGAAAAATCGATAAGACATAGCTGTTTTAAAAGCTTCTAAAGCTTCAGTAAAAGTGTTCAAAGGTTTGTTTGCCCACCTGCGTCTCAAGCCGCCTGTCATCTGATGCCAAAGAATAAAAGTATAGGCACAGAATACCAAGATAAAGTGCCTCAGTAGACTCCTTTTTTCTCGGACTTGGTATTCTTTCAATCCTAACCACCCTTTGGCTTCTCGATAAAAAACTTCCACCCAATTCCGTTGAGAATAAGTATCAACTACCCATTCTGGGGTAACAATTGATGAAGAAACATTGGTGATAAAATAGTCGATATCGGTGGCTTGTGAGAAAGTCGCTGCATTCATGACGATGGCAATATTTCGCTTTCCCTTCAATTGTGATATCTCTATTTCTCTAGTTAATACCCATACTGTTTTGGGCTGATCTAAGTTTAATTGAATTTCTGTAAAAGCCTCTTGGGGTAAACTTTGTGCTAATTCATCTAGCCTAATTGTTTGTTGAATAGTATCTTCATTAGTAATAGTTATTTTTCGATTTCTGGCGACTCCTCCTAAATACTTTAATTCTCGCTTCTCTAACTCTAATAAGAAAGATGTATTGTTGCCATATCCCGCATCTACAATTACTATTTCTGGTTGATATTTCCTCTGGATAGTTCTGTCTATTAACTTGATTGCTAATTCCGGTTTTTTCTCAAACTCTGAGTCTTGTTTACCTGATTTTAAGGAACTGGCGTGCTGATATAACTCTATATCTAATGGTAAGCTTTTTCTTCCATCGTATAAATGAGTTGTTACTACTACTATTCCATTATCCGTCTTGCCAATTTCTCCAATGTATTGTCTTCCCACTCCATCGGTAAAATTGCCACTTTTCCTATGACCAGAATCATCAATTATTAAACTAAATCCTCTACTAATTCTGGTTTGAATGCACTTGTTCATAATCTCTAAGCGCCGTTCATTGATCTTGGAGTCAGACCAAGGTGCTTCAGTTAAAAAGTGATGTAATTGATAGTAATTCACCCCTATAGCGTTTTCTGCTATCTGAAATAGGTTTTTTCTCTCGCTTTCACCCAATAATCCTCCTAAATAATGCCTGAACTCTCTTTTTTGAGCTTTATGAGTAAACACATCATCAAACCTCTTACACCATTTTTCAAAGCATGGAGGCATGGCGGCGGGAGTTGTCTCTTTCATGGGAGCTTACTTTGACGTGAAAGCTAGGCTGAAAAAGAATTATACCCCTTTTTACTCCTCTATTTTGTCTAAGTCCCA
>NZ_JBWQXL010000116.1:0-1392 GCF_056620565.1 Nostoc sp. LEGE 12454 | reverse complement strand
GTCTCTCCAAAAGCTGATTCTGAAATCCACCGCAGCAAGATTACTGGCAGTTCGTCAAGTAACACAGCTAAACGCTGGGAAAAAGACCGCAGGAATCGATGGCAAAGCCTCACTCTCATTTAAGGAGAGGCTTGAACTGAGTGAAGAACTCAAACGCCATGCTAGCAACTGGTATCACCAGAAGCTACGCGAAATTCCTATTCCCAAAAAGGATGGGAAAACCCGCATTCTAAAAGTCCCCACTATCGCGGACAGGGCTTGGCAATGTCTAGCCAAGTACGCTCTAGAACCAGCACATGAAGTAAGCTTCCACGCCAGGAGCTACGGGTTCAGGACGGGACGCTCGGCACACGATGCACAGAAAATCCTGTTCCAAAATCTCAACTCCCAAGGCAACGGAATCAAGAAACGAGTTATTGAACTCGATATTGAAAAATGCTTCGACCGGATAAGCCACTCAGCCATTATGGATAGACTCATTGCCGCAAAGGGCATAAGACAAGGAATCTTCCGATGTCTTCAAGCAGGAGTAAACCCAGAGTTCCCCGAACAAGGAACGCCCCAAGGCGGAGTGGTCAGCCCACTTTTAGCTAACATTGCGCTCAACGGAATAGAGAATATACACCACTCTGTGCGATACGCAGATGACATGGTTATTATACTCAAGCCCGAAGATAACGCCGAAACAGTACTTGACCTCATCAGTCAGTTTCTCGCAGAACGAGGAATGAAAATCAGCGAGAAGAAAACTAAGCTAACCGCTACGACAGATGGCTTTGATTTTCTTGGTTGGCACTTCAGAGTGCAAAACAACGGAAAGTTTAGATGCGTCCCCTCAGTGGATAACTTCAAAGCATTCCGCCAGAAAGTAAAGCACATCGTCAACAACTCGAACTATGGTGCTACAGTCAAAGCTGAGAAATTAGCCCCTGTAGTTAGAGGATGGAGGAACTACCACCGCTACTGTAAAATGAGCGGGTCACGGTTCTCTTTGTACCACATCCAATACAGAGCGTTCAAGGTGTTCAACAAGGAAACCAAACAGAACCGCGAAACTAGCAAGAAAATGCTGAATAAAGCGTTCCCCAAGGTTCCCTACTCCGAGAATCAACATCTTTTAGTCAAAGGTGCAAAATCACCATTTGACGGAGATATAGCCTACTGGAGTGAGCGAAACAGCAAACTCTATAGTGGCGAAACCTCTAAAGTCTTAAAACGACAAAACCATACTTGTGCAGCCTGCGGGTTGAAATTCCTACCCAATGAATGTATTCACCTACATCACAAAGATGGGAATCATGCCAACTGGAAGAAAGAGAATCTAATGGCAATTCACGAAAGCTGCCATGATTACCTGCACATGAGCAAAACCGCAAAGTAGGAACATCGGAA
>NZ_JBWQXL010000115.1:0-1398 GCF_056620565.1 Nostoc sp. LEGE 12454 | reverse complement strand
CAGGGTAAGCGCATCTAATTTTGTGCTTAAGAATACAGATTATTTTACTGTAGTAAGAGTGATGCACTAAATAGGAGCATGAAATGTGTTGAGTAGTACGCTAATAAGCAAAGCGTTTAGTCACATGGGGCTGTTTCATGGGATCAGGTTTCAATTCTGCTCGTTCAAAGCACAAAAACTTAAAACCTGTGCGTGTGCCCAGTGCCATAGCAGTAATAGAACAGATGCACTCGCTCTTTAGTGAGATAGAAGACCCCCGTGTAAAACGTACCCGTGCCCACCTGTTAACAGATATCTTAATCATCGGAATTTTATCAGCGATCGCAGGAGGTAAAGGATGGGAAGATATGGAAAACTATGGAATGAGCAAACTTGATTGGTTAGGGGAATTTTTAGCTTTACCGAATGGTATTCCTTGCCCAGATACCTTTAGGCGAGTATTTGAAAAGATTAACCCCAAAGTATTTGAGCGTTGCTTTCAGAAATGGGTACAGTCAATAGTCGAAACGCTTGGGGCACAAGTAATTCCCATTGATGGCAAGACTCTCAGAGGTTCTTACGACAGAGAACAGAAGAAATCAGCCTTACATTTAGTCAGTGCATGGGCAAGTGAGTATCGTCTTGTTCTGGGGCAAGTCAAAGTAGCTGATAAATCGAATGAAATCACAGCGATTCCGGCGCTATTAGAGTTACTTGACCTAGCTGGATGCATCATTACCATTGATGCAATGGGAACACAGACTGCGATTGCGGCTCAAATATATAATGCCTCTTCAAATTATGTCTTAGCACTCAAAGCTAACCACCCTACACTTCATGGGCAAGTTGAAGCTTGGTTTGAACAAGCGCAAGCTCAAAAATTTGAGGGGATCATCTTTAGTTACGACGAAAGAGTAGAAAAGGGACATCATCGCACTGAAAAACGACAAGTTTGGACTGTGCCTATTTCTCAATTACCTCCACTGCACCAACAAGCTGATTGGTTGGGTCTCAAAACCGTTGTAATGGTTGTGCGGGTGCGACACTTATGGAACAAAACTACCCGTGAGGTTCAATTTTATTTAACGAGCTTAGACAGTGATGCGATTACCTTGGGACGGGCTATTCGTCTTCATTGGGGCGTTGAAAATAGTCTACATTGGACAATGGATGTCACTTTTAATGAAGATGCTTGCCGTGTTCGTACCGGACATGCACCACAAAATCTGGCTCTGCTGCGACGAATTGCCCTTAATAGTTTGAACCGAGAACAATCTTTAAAACGCAGTAATCGCCAAAAATCGAATCGAGCCGCAATGGATAATAACTACATGCTTACTATTCTTGCTGCTTGTTTATCTCAACATGATGATGTCTCAGAATCCGCTTGTCAATAGTGTTTGAGACGCGCTTACCCTG
>NZ_JBWQXL010000114.1:0-1446 GCF_056620565.1 Nostoc sp. LEGE 12454 | reverse complement strand
GGGGGATGTAAATTTTTTGTAAATGCTCAAAAGGATCGAAATTATCTGGTAGTGCTTCTGTGGGCGGCGTCCTTGCTGTAGGCGAAGTCGCATGTGGCGTAAGCGTCCGCCCTGTTGTTACGTCCGATGTTGGGGGTAATTGCCTTCCTAGCTCGTCTCTTGGTGGAATATATGATGGCGTGTTTTCAGACATGCTTAGTCACCTCCATCAAAAATATCTTCAATCACCAATTCCAAGAAATTCGTAGAATCAGCTTTTGCTTGTTCGCCAGCTTCAGTTGTTTTGGTTGGATCTGGCACGGTAATCCCAGGTTCATGTCGTAAGTTATTGCCAAGAGAATCTTTTATTGGATGACCATCAGCATCCTTTGGATCTTCCTGTGTGAGATTTTTGCGAAGGGTAGCAACACTATCATTAATGCCAATTGCTGCTTCTTTAATAGCAATTGGTACTGCAATTACTGCTGCAATAGTTGATGCTTGAGCGCTAGCACCTTGCAAGAAATTAAAGAATTTACCTTGCAAATTTGGCTGTGGATTCATATATCCATAGGCATTTTCAAGAAGTACACCGCCCTTGCGTAGAGCGTTGCCAATTTTACCGACATTGCCGCCAATAACTTCCATACCAGCTGTCAGCACGCCCATCATGTTTGATAGCTGGTTATGCACATTTACCGCCGATTGGTAAATTCTGTTTGCCTTTGCCCAACCTTCACTAATAGTCGCGTAGTTTCCCGCGCCGATGGCATCTTCGATAAGTTGTTTGGCGGTTTTACCAAGGATCGTGCTAATACTTATCGGTTCACCGTTCAATCCCTTGGGCAAGATAAAGCCCGTTACCTGATCGATAATCGCTCCTAGCGTTTGCGCAAGGTCGTTACTCAGCATCACAGCGTTGTGCACTGTAGCAGCGAATGTCATGATATTGAGTGCCGTATTTACCAAAGCGTTGCTGGCAAATGCTGTAATTAGTGCAGTTAGAGCGGTAAATTGTGCTACTAAAAATCCTCTCACGCCACCAACTGCACTAGTTGTCACCGCGTTTACATTCGCCCTAGTTGCGGCGTGTTGTTGTACTATTAATGCTCGCAAGCTTGACACGTCTGCTGGATTCACGTCTCTACCATTCCTTCCCGGTATGCCGGGTAAACCTTGGCGTCCTGTTTGTCCTCTTGGTCCTGGTGCGCCCGGTGTGCCGGGTAAAGTTACAACGGTTGTTACACCGTCTCTGCCGGGCAGTCCTTGTATTCCTTGCAATCCCCTTTCGCCTTGCCTTCCAGGGATGCCAGGTATACCTCGCAGTCCGCGCAGCGATTTTACGCCCTGATAAAGTGCAACAGCAGTTAGCGCTGTCGTCAGTGCCAGACCTGCTTTGCCAAGTGCATCAAGTGCAATACGCTTTGCTTGCTCCCCTATCCCTTGTGCAAGAGAAGCTTTCTGATA
>NZ_JBWQXL010000113.1:0-1452 GCF_056620565.1 Nostoc sp. LEGE 12454 | reverse complement strand
CCCTCTTCTGTCACTTTCCGAAATAAGCAAGTAGTAACAAAGTGAAATTATCCAGAAGCATAACAGGTTTTAAATTGATTCATTGCACTAATTAATTGATTGAATCCCAGCAATAATTTAGAATTGGAGAAAATATGTATCCAGGGATAAATTAACCAAAATAGTAAGAGTGGTTGGGCAATGAGACGCAGATTATTTAGAGTATTTTTCCATCCGCATTCATGGTTCCATTGTTGATGACTAGAAAAATCAATATCACTGTTTTTTTGTACCTCAGCTTCAATTTGACGAGATTTATTTAAGCTTAAGAAGGCTGGAGAATTTAAACTAATCATTGTGTACACACAAAAAATAATTTCCCACCACCTTTCTATATGTTGAAAATTTGTGAACCGATAATCTGTCCAGCCGAGTTCCTGTTTACACTGTCGAAATCCATATTCAACCCAGGTTCTTAATCCATATAAATCGCCTAAAGTTTTTTTGAGTTTTCCTTGAAGATTCGTCATCACGAAAGAAGTAGAATTTTCTGGCATGGTTTCTGGGTCAGTAGTTATTTCCCAGTAAGTTATGGCTCTTTTTTTACCATAAATTATTTCCCTAATGTATCGGGTTTCTGATTTTTGATTGCTAAATGTTCTTTCAAATTTACACCACTTATTCGCCCTAACACTTTGTGCTGATGGCAACCAGACTCCATGATTACTTCTAATTGATACAACATAATCTAATTTATATTCAGTTAGTTTTCTAATAAATTGGCTACTTTCACCATATAAACTATCTGCCAGTACCAGTTCAATATTAAAACCGGATTCAATTAATTCTGTAATTATCTCTGACGCTAACTCTATTTTAGTTTTATATTTATCCTCCTCTTTTAACGTTCCTTTTGGTTTGAATACTTTTACTGTTAATGGAAACGTTATATTAGAGTAAACTCCATAGGCATTGACTGAAACTATCCCATTATCGACTTTTCCTACACTTCCTAGATATTGTCTGGATACATAATCAGTCTTTTTACCTTTTTTCCTATCTCCGGTTTCATCTATTACTACCGTAATCGCATTGCCATTTAATGATTTTTTAAGTTTATTTAATCTTAGTTCTTTTAATTTATCTACTGACCAATCTGAATTGGCTAGAAAATGATGTAATGATTGTGCAGAGTTTATACTTACGACTTTTGCTATCTCTGGTAATGATTTTCTTTTAATTTGTGACATTATTCCCAGATGTAAATATTTGAAGCACTCATAATTTCTTACTTCTTTAAACAGGTCTTTATACTCTGCACAATATTCATCTACGATCGCAACTGTTGGGTGAGCATCTCTTGGCAAATGTTTCAAGATTTGTAATTCTACATCCATTGCCCTACTTACCTTTCAGGATTTTCTTTTTTTATTCTTTTATTTAGAATAACCGGAAAGTGACAGAAGAGGGTTA
>NZ_JBWQXL010000112.1:0-1490 GCF_056620565.1 Nostoc sp. LEGE 12454 | reverse complement strand
TGTCCAAAAAAAATTTAGGTAGGAAAAGCGAAGCTCGTTCATGAAATACTTTCAAAAAGACGAGCAAGCAAACATCATAAATACTACTGTGACACTACGAGTACAAATCCTCAAGGATAAATTTAATTCATCTTTGGGATTACCTTTTAAAGAATTGTTACCAACAAGTGTAGTTGAACAAGCTCTTGATGAGCTAAAAATTAGATATTATCGGCGATTATTTGATCCAATCGTAACGCTTTGGGCATTTTTGTCTCAAGTTTTAGATAATGATAAAAGTTGTCATAATGCAGTTAGTAAAGTCATTGCTTATTTGGCTGAAATTGTGGTAGAAATTCCCTCAACTGATACAAGTGCTTATTGCCAAGCAAGGGTAAGGCTTCCAGAAAAATTATTAGAAAATATTTTTAGTCAGTCTGCACAAAATATAGAAGAGAAAGTGACAGGAGAACATTTGTGGTGTGGTCGAAATGTCAAGGTAATAGATGGGTCAACTGTCTCTATGCCCGATACAGTAGAAAACCAAAAAGCATACCCTCAACCCAAGAGCCAAAAGGACGGATGTGGATTTCCAATTGCCAAAATTGGTGTGATATTCAGTTTAGCTACAGGAGTGGCTATTGCTTTCTGTATAGATGTTCTGAACACTCATGATATTAAATTAGCAAGGAGATTATATAGTTTTCTCAAACCCAATGATGTGCTTTTAGGAGATAGAGCTTTTTGCGCTTATGCCGATATGGTTACGATTACCAAACTCGGTTGTGATGCTGTATTTCGGAAGCATCAATCTCGAACAACAACCATGCGAAAAGGCAAAATTGTTGGAGATTCTGACAAATTAGTTACTTGGTATAAGCCTAAAAATTGTCCAAAAGGATTGAGTAAAGATGAATTTGATGCTCTACCTCCTTCCATAACTGTGCGAGAAATTTACTATTACATTGTTATTCCAGGTTTTCGTACAGAAAGAGTTAGCGTAATCACTACTTTATTAGATAAAGCAACTTATTCAACTCTGGATATTGTTGGGCTTTACGGTCAGAGGTGGGACGTTGAGCTAGATTTAAGACATCTCAAAACTACCTTGGGTATGGATGTTTTACGGTGTAAAACTCCCTCAATGGTACGCAAATAAATTTACATTTATTTACTTGCATACAATCTACTACGTAGCTTAATGTGGTCGGCAGGCACTACTTATGATACTCCTCCGTTGCGCCTATCCTTGCAAGCTACTCGCCACCATTTAAATAACTTTATTCCCGAATTATTAGCAGCAACTTCAACAAAACGTCTCCAAATTTACCTCACTTTACTTAAAGTTGTTGCTCATAAAGCTGTGAGCGATCGCCCCGGTAGAAGTGAACCACGAGTCCGTAAACGTCGCCCAAAAATTTATCCTTTGATGACCAAACCCCGGCATGAATTACGAAATCTTTTGAAAACTGCTTAACCACAATTGTTTCAGCTTTTCTTAGTGCCATTCG
>NZ_JBWQXL010000111.1:0-1799 GCF_056620565.1 Nostoc sp. LEGE 12454 | reverse complement strand
CAACTTTAGTTGGAGCCAACCTTCCATTTTGATATGGACTGATTTATCAATCATTCTATTGAGCAAAAGTTTCAACTTTTAGGGGACGACAAGTTAGAGTTAATTGCATATATTTGTACAGAAAGCCGCCAAAGCTTCAACAAAAGTATGTAAACGTTTAGTTGCTCACTGGCGGCGATATCCTCTAGTTAATTGATGTCAAAGAATATTTAGAATTGGTAAAAAAGGCGGAATACAATTATGGATGTTTGGAATTTGGCTAAAGGTTTAGGAGTCGTAATCGTTGGCGCAATAGCTTTCTCTGGAAACTCTGCTATTGCCAAAATCAATCAGGGTATGACTCTAGAGAATAATCTGAATGCACCTACCTTAAACACAGCGATTAAAAAGCACAATACATTAGGAGACGATGCCCTGAAAATTAATTACAGCATCAAACAAACTCAATCTCAAAATAGAAATGCTGCTCTAGATAAGAAAAAAACTTTGCTAGCAGGCTGCCGGGGATTTTGCTTGTGAGCGTGTTTTTAAACCTTAGAGGATGTTTGAAAAGTATTTTTGGTAACTTCTGAGGCTCGGAAACCTAACCCCCTAGCCCCCCTTGACTACAAGGGAATGGGAATTTCAAAGCCTCTCTCCGCTTGCCTAACGGCAGGCTGACGCCAACGGGGAGAGGAATGCAAGTGGGGTTTCTGGTATACTTTATTACATTTTGTTAACGCACCATCTAATTTTCTTCTGAATGACTTAGGCCTTTCCAAAAACTAGATTTTAGCTCAGGTAGTACAAGGATTTCAGAAGAGATCGCTGGCGATGAGCATTTTCTTCTTCGGAGGTTTCAGTGAGTTTTGACCGCGATCGCGGTTTGTTATTCGTCCCACCTTCAACACAAGATCACATAAAAGGTATGCTGAATGCCACAGTTGTGCTTGTGATGTATGGGGACTATGAATGTTCTCAAAGTGCGGACGCTTACAGGCTGATTAAAGTCATTGGGCGACACCTTAGTGTTTCTTTGGGGGAGAATTATTTGTGTTTCATCTTCCGTCATTTTCCACAGATAGAGATTCATTCTCATGCTCAACGTGCTGCTGAAGCAGCTGAAGCGGCTGCTGTCCAAGGTCAATTTTGGTCAATGCATGAAATGCTGTTCAGCCATCAACAAGAGTTGGGAAACGGCTATCTGGTGGAGTATGCCAATAATCTAGGACTTGATATTTCCCAATTTCTGCAAGATATATCTAAAAAAGTCTACATCGATCGCATCAATGAAGATATTGAAGGTGGATTATACAGTGGAGTAACGGCTGCCCCAGCACTGTTTATTAATGGAATTCGCTATCCCGTAGGCGTAGCCCAACCCAGGCATCGCTGGACTGTTGAGCAGATAATGGCAGCCATTGTTGCTGCAAATGATTAAGGTTTTTGATGCTTATCTTAACAAGTATTTCATAATTTTTAGACGCACGACAAGAATCAGAGATTTCAGCAAATTAGCAAGAATACAGAGGCGATCGCCATGATGCTTTTTACATGGAAAAAAGTTCAAAAATTGTTGCTGTGGTTATTTGCATTAAGTGTTGTCGTTGGAATATCAATGCACCCAACACCAGCCACCTCTAAGGAATTACCTCAAACGTCCAACTCTAAACCTGCGATCGTTCTCGTTCATGGGGCTTATGCTGACGGTACATCATGGCAACACGTTATTCCATTGTTAGAGCAGGATGGCTACAAAGTGACTGCTGTGCAGATTCCGCTCACTTCTCTTGCTGATGATGTGGCAACGACGAAGCGGG
>NZ_JBWQXL010000110.1:0-1837 GCF_056620565.1 Nostoc sp. LEGE 12454 | reverse complement strand
CCCTAGCTATCTAATTGGTATTTTAGGGCTTGAGACTCAAGCACAGAGAGAATTTCTGTATGTTGATTGACCAAACCTTGTATTGCGGTAATTGGATCATGGTGAAGGCGATGTTTGCGTTGGCGAGGAACTTCCGCCAAAGCTAATTTACGACGTTGAGTTTTATACTCGGTTATAGGTACTTGTTGAATTTGTTCCAATAACTGTTTTTCAGTTTCAGCTACAAAGAGAACTTGATATTGTCCAAAATCACGCAATTCGACGGTGGATTTGCGCCCACTGATTCGCCGTTGATGGCGACGTAAATTACTGAACAAAGACTCGATGTTGAGATTGTCTGCTGGCAAGCCAGGGATATCATAGCAGTGCAATAAGTTAGTTCCGTATTTATCCCACAGTTTTTGTAACTTTTTCTTTAAGGTAAACTGTGCCGGATTTTGTTGATGATCAGGCATAAACTGTTGTAATAACTCTTCCATCTCGCGCCGAACCTGAAAGCTCGTTAAGGGTGAACTATTAGTTTGAGTAATATCGGTTACATTATCTGCGCTACGTTTGGAGTATTCAGGATAGCGCAAACAATCAGCAATTTGTCGCAACCACTTGTGCGCTTCTGCCAAATCCAACGCTACGGAAAGATTGTTGCTTAAAACTTGGTCAACCCATACTGACAACAGAGATAAATAATCTGTGTCAATTTCTCGACATGGTAAACTACGTAATATTGCACCTATGGCTTCTAGTTGTTGGTAGCCGCTTAAGCCACCCCACTGAAAAGGTTTGCGACTTGTGCGATTGATACAATCTCGAATCGCTGCACGAATTTGGGCTTCAACGGCCACTAGCTCTGCGTCTCGTGACAAATAGGAGATTGCTGAAAAAGGGGGGTAGTATCTGGCTGCTGTTCGGAACTTGGGTCTTGAGGTCTTTCTGAATTCTCTGGGACTTTTGGCAGTCTACCTAAATCTGTTTTTAATTGTTGTCGGAGCTTTGTATCTAATGGCAGCACAGATTCACTCAAATTACTGAGGAAGTGTGCCTGACAACGTTGATGTGGTGCATTTGTCCAAGTTGAATTTATTGCCGCGATGATTGCTGATTCCCCATCTGACAATGTTGCTAGCACTTTATACGGTAACTCCTGATATGGTTGTAGCCACTCAATTAACCGTTGTGCTTGTGCCTGTGGTAACTGAATTCCACTTACTGCTGTACCGCTTAATACTTCATATAATACGTATAACAAAGTCCCGTGACCCTCTGGCTGTAAGGCATCTATTGCCCAAATCAAACCACCATGAAGGACGGCTGTAGCAGCTAATTTCTCAGCCGTATGTGCTATTGCTCCACCCAACAGTGCCAGAAATTGACGATATAGCTTCCCTACATTACTCTCGTTAATTTCTACACCACGCTGGTTTAATTCTCGTTGAATTTCAACTAACTGTTGATGCTCATGTTCATGTTGCCAACCGATAAATGCCAGCACATCTAGCCCGTAAGTGCTTTGAGGTAAACTATATTTTAGTACACTATATGCTAAGTAGTGTTGACCAAAATATTCACATTCAGCGTTGGCACATTCTTTACCTTTACCTGCTATAAACACTGCTCCGCTTAAGGTTTGAATGGTTTTCCGCATATGCCAAGATGGAAGGTTCACTAATTGGCTATCGCAATGTATACATAAATTTAGCTCACATTTCACAATTATTCGTTTGGCATCCGGGAAATGTCTTTGTGGGCGGTGGCTAGGTAACTTTACTATCACGGAGGAATGTCTGCTGGTAGGTGTTTTTCAGTTTACCTGCAAACAACACCAATTAGATAGCTAGGG
>NZ_JBWQXL010000109.1:0-1982 GCF_056620565.1 Nostoc sp. LEGE 12454 | reverse complement strand
AACGATAATCACTTGTAGGCATTCTATTTCGTAATTGCGATCTTTGGCGATCGCAACTGCCATTTCCAATAAAGTCTCGGCTGTCTGAGGATGTGAAAGTGGTACTAGTAACCGTCCTTTACCTGTAGCCGGAGCGCGAGTTTGGTAAACCACATAAGAAGGTGCTGATTTACGTTCTATTTGTTCGCTATTACCACTGAGTTGCTCTGCTTCTACACGGATAATATCACTACGAGTAATAATTCCTATGAGCTTGCGATTTTCTGTAACGGGTAAGCAGCTGAGATGATAACGATTGAGTATATGCAGTACATGAGCTAGTGTAGCTGTGGGAGTTACTGTCACTGGCTCTGGTGTCATAATCTCGCTAATAGTTGTATCTTTGCCTAATTGTTCTGAAGCAATATTAACTAAATCTTTCTGAGTGACAATACCAACAACTTTACCATTCTCTAAAACCGGGAAGTTGCGATGGTGAGAGTTGGAAAATGCCTGTACTGCTTCATCAGTACTCATTTGGCTAGAGAGAGTTTCCACACGCCGTTGCATCACATCTACGGCACTCAGTTGCGCTAGAAGTCCCTCTGTGCTAGGCTCCTTGGTGATGTGAATCCCTTTCCACTCTAGTAGAAGGTCGTAGAGCGATCGATGGTCAATTTTTTCTGCTACTAAATAGGCAACCACAGACGCAATCATTAGCGGTAGCACTAGATTGAAATCTGTTGTCATCTCAAATACAATGACGACTGCTGTAATTGGTACTTTGGAGACAGCGCTAAAAAAGGCAGCCATGCCGACATGAGCATAGACTGTTGCAGCACTCATTCCCAGTAAACTGTGTTCGACAGCACCCACTAAGTAACCAAGGGCAGCTCCCAAAGCCAAAGTGGGAACTAGTAAACCCCCTGGTGCTCCAGAGCCGTAAGTAAAAATAATTAGGATAAACTGAACTAAAAGAGCGATCGCTGCAAATGACCAGTTAGTATTACCCGCAAGCAAAATTTCTCTTAACCCAGCATGATCGCGAAAGGCAGCAGGTAAAAAGGCGATCGCCCCACCACTCACTAACCCAGCAATTCCAATTCGCCAGGATAAACTCAACCTTACCAAGCGGCGATTAATTGCTAGACTCTCAAGAATACCTTTATTAAATACAATGCCTAAAAGTCCCGCCAGCACTCCCAAAATCAAGTAGAAAGGGATTTCCTGAGCGAAGAAAGTTGTATCGGGAAGACCTAAATTTAGATGATTCAGATCCAGGTTGTGACTACCATAGAGCCGGGAAATGACTGAAGCGATGAAAGAAGCCAAAATCGCAGTACCAAGAGTGATACCTGACACATCTTGCAGTAATTCTTCCACTACAAAAAGCACACCTGCGATCGGTGCATTAAAAGCCGCAGCTAATCCCGCCCCGGCTCCGGCGGCGATTAGTTGGCGACGATGCTCTGGTGAAGTTGGCGCCCAGTTACTAAGTTGATTTGCCAAAGCTGCCCCAATTTGGACAGTCGGCCCTTCACGTCCCAAAGGCATTCCCGAACCCAACACTAACGTAGCGCTGATCAACTTTACCAAAGCAATTCGCAGATTTAATGGCATCGGTACGCGAGCCAATACCGCTTTCACTTCCGACATCCCACTACCTGATGCTTCCGGTGCAAAACGCTCTACTAGCCAACCAGCTAAAAGTCCCCCTACTAGTCCAATACTTGGTAGCACCAAATAGGCAGGCCAATGGTAAGAAATACGCACTCGCAATGCGCCTGCCCAATCCACTGCCTGTCCTAACAGAACTGCCGCTAACCCAGAAACTAGACCAATCAGGCAAGCTTCCACGAAAGCCAAGCGCCTGGGTTGAACCAACTGACGGGAAAGCCTCAACCAGAGAATTTTACCCCTGGCTAACATATTTTTAGCAATCACTTGTCATTAATGAAGGTATATAAATGTCTGAAATGTCTTACCGTTCACCCTATTCATAG
>NZ_JBWQXL010000108.1:0-2160 GCF_056620565.1 Nostoc sp. LEGE 12454 | reverse complement strand
AACGAATCGTACTTGTCTTGAATGCTTTCTACTACCTGCTTATCAGACATATAAGCCTTTAATTCGGTTACATTCCGATCATCTAACCATTCGGCAAATTGTTCAAGTTATTTTTACATGATGCCTACCAACCCCTCTGCCAAGGACGGAATTATTTTCTCCTTGTCCTCAGGGTCAAGACTACTCTGAGCAGTACGACAACCTGAAAGGAATACCAGACGAGGCTGACGATTCCGGAAAATCTGAGCGAATTCATCCAGTGTGGCATTGTGGCGATCGCCTGTTTCTGTCTCAGTAATAAAGAATGGTTGATAAGGAGCTGCCATTTGGAGATCAGCGTGCCCAGTAATATGAAAAACATCAAAGGCTGGAGAGTAACGGTTCCAAAGATTTGATAGGTCTGTCATACAACCGCTCTCTTCAACCCGCAAATCTACTGCTGTATTCTGGGTCGCTTTCAAAATTTCTGACTCTTCATGCTCAAAATCCAGAACAGGCTCAACTATCTCTGGAGATGTTGCCATAAACAACACCCGCAATGGTCGCTGCTCTGGTTCAGGCAGAGTCACAGGCTTACCCAACCAGCGCATCGGTACCACCGTTGGATTCACTCGCTCTACCAGAAATTTTCCCTGATCGTATAACGCTTCCCAAGGCAAATATGCCAAGTTGTGGGGAGTAGCGATCGCCAACACTAAGGTCTCATACTGGCACTCTGCTATTGCTGTTCGTAGCCACCCTACCCCATCTAGCCAGTCAAATAATTGTTGCCCAATCCTTTGAAGTGCTGGACGACCGAGGTAATAATCTCGTCGTGCCTGCTGCTGCAATGACTGAATCCCATCCAAACTCAAATTTGGTGACTCATTATAGGTTTGAGGGAGATCACCCAAAAACCTTAGCTTCACCCATCCTGGTTGCTCTTCAATTAGGCGCACATAGAGGATTTGCATGTTGACTCACTAAAAACAGAGTTTGCAAGTCTGGGATTTGTGAAAAATGCAATATAAGAAGTTTTTTAACTTCTTTGACGTTCCAAGACTTTAAGTATCTGATAAATCTCGTCCGCACTAGCGTTTTCTAGCAAAATTTTGTCATCCTCGCTTTCAATCACGACGTCAAATCGCTTACCTGCCCTTGCCTGTTTATTTTCCTGAAACCATTTGCGGATTTGTTCAGCGATCGCAATAGTTGAGCCGACCATTCCAACAATGACTGCGATCGTTTCAATCACTCCCTTTTCCGGCTCTTCTGAACTGGGTGTCGAGCTCCCCAATATTCCTGGAATTGCTAGGAGATCTTCTGCCGCAGCTACAGGATTGTCACCTTCGATTACAACTCTTATACTCTCTGCCATGATTTTTCCTCAAGTAGCTAAAGGTATTTTATTCGATGGAGGGGTGCAAGGCTCACTCAAGTACGAATTTCTCTCCGATACAAGAACAGAAGCGGATTTTGCCCTTCATGTTCGCCGCACAATTGAAACCGACCCAGATGCCAAAAAATGGCATTTGATTATGGACTGTCTAAATACTCATCAGTTTGAGTCCCTGGTTCGTTTAGTTGCAGAAATTGAAGGTTTGAATATTGACTTGGGTATTAAGGGAGAAAGTAGCATCCTGAAATCCCGCATGACTTTTTTGCGTGACCCAGCACACCGAATTGTGTTGCATTACACTCCTAAACATTCTTCATGGCTCAATCAAATTGAGATTTGGTTCAGTATTTTGGTTCGCAAGTTACTCAGAAGAGCCAGTTTCGTCAGTCAGAATGATTTGAAAAATCGAATCCTCAAGTTTATCGACTACTTTAATAAAACAATGGCTAAACCTTTTAAGTGGACATATAAGGGCAAAGTTTTGGCTATTTAATGGTCTGCTTATTTACGCCGTTCTGTACTAGGTAAATAAATGTATCGGCAGTTTCAGTAAGTAATTCATAGTCTTTGTTCAATCGCCGACACCAAACCTGTAACTTAAAGGAAGAAGGCACTAAAGCACAATTAAAAGCCAGTGCCATATCTTCTACTTTAGTTAAGCATTTAGAGTGTACAGTGGCAGTAAGAATTGACGCATTTCCATTTGCAGTTCTGGATTTGGTCTATCTCCATAAGGAACCAACATGGCAGGATGATCTGATTGTTGCAAGTGCATTTTGATA
>NZ_JBWQXL010000107.1:0-2226 GCF_056620565.1 Nostoc sp. LEGE 12454 | reverse complement strand
ACGAACCACGAGTCCGTAAACGCCGCCCGAAAGCTTATCCCTTAATGACCAAACCCCGGCACGAATTACGAAAGCAGTTGCAAACTGCTTAATACACAAGCGTTTCGGCTTTTCTTAGTGCCATTCGGCTATAGCCAAAGACTCAAAAGGGTTCTTACCCGGACGAAAAGAAATAATTTGCCATTGGCGATGCTCCCTCAGGGATCTGCCCATAGAGCGATCGCAGTCCGAACCACCATTATCCCCTACAATATTATTCTGCCGCAGTTGGGGAATTAATCCAGCAAATACCACCGAAGATTTCCCACTACCAGAAGCACCAATTACTGCAACCAAAGGTTTACTGGTAATATCAATTACCAATTGCTCAACAAACGCCTCTCGTCCAAAGAAATTTTCCGCATCTTCTTCCCGAAACGCCATCAAACCCCGATATGGACTGCGAGTAATGCCCAAACTTTGCCAGGTGGGTGGCACTTCTAACTGATTTTGGACAATTACAGGTAACCAACTGGCACAGGGAAATTGTGACTCAAGCCTCTGTAATTGTTGTCTTGCATATCCCACAGAAATACATAAGGAACTGCCGCCTGTAAATGATTTTAAAAAATGCTTTAAAAACTCCTGTGCAACTTTATCGGTAACAGGTTCGCGCATGACAATTACTTGCGGAATCTGCAAACTTTCTAACTCTCTTGCGATTCCCAAACCATCACAAGAATTAAAAATTGCTAATTGCAATCTTTTGGCGATCGCTGGAAGCAAAGTATCTCTCAATTCTGCCATCGTTAAACTATCATCATGATTGAGAAATATTCGCCCCTGTGTCCCCTGAGTTTGAGAATGCCCGGAGAAAAACAACATATCCCAACCAATTTCATCTTGTAAATAATTATTTAGTTCCTGCCGCAATGGTTCTACAAGGGTGACTATTTTCGCATCACCACAATATTTTTGTAGTAGTTGTTCATCCGCTTTAACATTTATTTCCGTACTATCACCCAGAATAATTAAAATTCTAATCTTTTCTCTAAATGGTCGTTCTCTGCGTTCACCATCCGGCGCACTTAAAGCGACTTCAAAAGGTGTAATACGGAAATGAGGTATAGCATAAAACCCATTCCACAAATGCCAAGGTAGTTTACGTAGTTCTTGGCAATCTGTACTAAGAATTACCCTAATTTCATCTTCCCTATGCCAATCTTGTTGATATAGGCAATTTTTGATAGGATTAAAAGATTGTGATTGTAACCATGAATTAAAAGAATTAAGTAAATTTTGCGATTGCTCATCGCATTTTTGTTTCAGATCATCAATATTTACATTCCTAGCGCCAAGTTTTTTAATCCGAGTTTGTCCATCCAAACTGCGGTAAATATCACGCCAATTTTGAAAACATTGAATAATCTCAAGAGCTTGAGGTAGTTCTCCCCTGATTCTCAAGTCAGGACGTTTTCCCTCTTCGCCCACTTCTAAAGTTACTTTATATCCTTTAGAAAACTCACCATCAAATTGAAGGATAACTAACTTTTTCATAGTCGATGCAAACAGATTGACTTTTTTGGATTAATGGGTTGAAAAGAAACGCAGAGATTATTGGTATTTTATTACACAAGCAGTCAAATCTGACTTTTGATTCTTCTGAAGGGACATGATGATTTTGCTCCCAGATACTTCAAATTCTTATACGCATAAGGTGGGGAGTTTTTACGCATGGTGATAATTTTGAGCAGAACTTTTCACAGATATTGGAGAACCTGATAATCTGCAAAGGAGTACAACTTCCACGGTAACGAAGCGAGCGTAAGATTGTTAGAGTGCAAATGCTTTTGGCATTAATGAGATTTTTCCTTTAGTACTATAAGTGTTTACAAGCTGCTCTAAGGGTTCAACAGCATTGTCCTGAAGGATGAAATAGTTTGCTTGGTTACTGACAATCAGCGATAGCTCAGTTGCCCATTGCTCATAGTTGGAACTACCAATAATACCGATAGAAGACTGAATATAGTTAACAAGAATGCTGTTATTGAGACCAAAGCCACCTTCACCCCAGATGCAAGCACATTGCAGCAAATACTCATAGTCTGCGAATACTTGAAACCCCTAGCTATCTAATTGGTATTTTAGGGCTTGAGACTCAAGCACAGAGAGAATTTCTGTATGTTGATTGACCAAACCTTGTATTGCGGTAATTGGATCATGGTGAAGGCGATGTTTGCGTTGGCG
>NZ_JBWQXL010000106.1:0-2318 GCF_056620565.1 Nostoc sp. LEGE 12454 | reverse complement strand
AGCTCCCTCAGATTGGTTAATTTAGCTAGCGCCTCTGGAATCTGGCTTATTTGGTTGTAACTGAGGTGAAGCTCCCTCAGATTGGTTAATTTAGCTAGCGCCTCTGGAATCTGGCTTATTTGGTTGTAACTGAGGTGAAGCTCCCTCAGATTGGTTAATTTAGCTAGCGCCTCTGGAATCTGGCTTATTTGGTTGTCATTGAGGTGAAGCTGCGTCAGATTGGTTAATTTAGCTAGCGCCTCTGGAATCTGGCTTATTTGGTTGCCACTGAGGACAAGGTGCGTCAGATTGGTTAATTTAGCTAGCGCCTCTGGAATCTGGCTTATTTGGTTGCCACTGAGGACAAGGTGCGTCAGATTGGTTAATTTAGCTAGCGCCTCTGGAATCTGGCTTATTTGGTTGCAACTGAAGTCAAGCAGCGTCAAATTGGTTAATTTAGCTAGCGCCTCTAGTATCTGGGTTATTTGGTTGCCATTGAGGTGAAGCTCCCTCAGATTGGTTAATTTAGCCAGCGCCTCTGGTATCTCGGTTATTTTGTTGACATTGAGGTAAAGCTGCGTCAGATTGGTTAATTTAGCGATTGCCTCTGGAATCTGGGTTATTTGGTTGTCACAGAGGTTAAGCTCTGTCAGATTGGTTAATTTAGTGATCGCCTCTGGTATCTCGGTTATTTTGTTGGAACTGAGGTGAAGCTGGGTGAGATTGGTTAAATTAGCGATCGCCTCTAGAATCTGGGTTATTTGGTTGTTATAGAGGTGAAGCTGGGTGAGATTGGTTAAATTAGCGATCGCCTTTGGAATCTGGGTTATTTGGTTGCCACTGAGGTCAAGCTGCGTCAGATTGGTTAAATTAGCCAGCGCCTCTGGAATCTGGGTTATTTGGTTGCCACTGAGGTCAAGCTGCGTCAGATTGGTTAAATTAGCGATCGCATCAGGTATTTCAGTTAGCTCTACTCGAATTAAGATAAGTTCCTCTAAATGTATTATTTGCGTTACCACATCGGGAATGCTCTCTAAAGGATTGCCACTGATATCCAACTTATGCAAATTAGGCAAACCCAATAGTTCTAGAGGAAGCGTTTTTAAATTGTTGCCTGAAACCTTTTTGAGATAGCGGCCTCTTACTTCTTCATAACCTTCAACCTTCTTTCCCAAAATCAAAGACTCAAGCTGCTTCAACTTACCAATTTCTACAGGTAACTCAGTCAACTCTTGCCCCGACAAGTCTAACTCTTGCCAACCCTCAGCCACCGCACGATCTATCAGTACCAACAACTCATCCTGCGTCATAATTCCAAGGAGAAGGGTAAAAGGAAAGAAGATTGATGAAGATTATCTTAACTGATTAGGGAAAAATTCTAGATTATCGTTTTTTGGCGATCATGTCTTGAGATGATGGGAAAAGCGATCTCAAAACATAATAGCTATCATTACCAATGCTCTATAACCAATCCATCCACATAATCAAAATCTGAATCATCGGTAACAAGCACCCAACCATGTTCCAGACAGTGCGCTGCAATCCAAACATCATTCATAGGAATTGGTCGCCCTTTGCGCTTCAAACCCAAACGAGTCTGAGCATAGATAACTGCCGTTCGCTTTTCCACAGGCACAACCGCACAAACTTCTATAAACTCCAAATATCGAGGAAGATTTTTCAACGGTCGAGTCGAGTTCTCAGCCCCAAACAGTAACTCTACTACTACGACCGACAAAAATATTTCTGGTAACGCCAACACCCTTGAAACAACATCAAAATCGCCATTCAGAAAACGTACTGCAACAGAAGTATCTAACGCAATTTCACCACTCATTTAAATCAACCTGACGACAATCAGTTTGAATTGCTTTCTGTAAATCAGCCGCCTCATCATCACTCAAAATACCCGCAAATTTTGCTAGAGGATGATGACTACGCGTTGTCTGAACCCGATGCAAAAAATCTAACATTACTTTGACTAACTCATCTGGAAGCTCTGCAATTTCTTGGATAAGCTGCTCGCGGCTAGTCATACATTTGCCCTCTTTAGCAAAGTTTATCGTCAATATTATAACGAACACTAAAGATTTGCGGTGCGTTACGCTGGCGTGACAAAGCTAAATTGTTGCAATCATGGCGATACCTGCGGTGGTCACTGAGCTTTGTCGTTCGCGCAGCGTCTCGTAGAGAAGTGCTGGCTACGCTTACGCATTTGTTATTTCGGAGTACTCATTTGTTATTTCGGAGTACTCATTTGTTATTTCGGAGTACTCATTTGTTATTTCGGAGTACTCATTTGTTATTTCGGAGTACTCATTTGTTATTTCGGAGTACTC
>NZ_JBWQXL010000105.1:0-2461 GCF_056620565.1 Nostoc sp. LEGE 12454 | reverse complement strand
TGTTGAACTAAGCTGAAGAGTCACCTCTTCAACTCGTCTTCAAAACCGGACGTGAGACTTTCGCCTCATCCGGCTCCTCAGTTGTGTGGCTTCTGTCATAAGTACCTTGTGAATCATGGTTTGTTTTCTTGTCATGACAGTGACGATGAAGAATTTGAAAATTGTTATATTCATCCTTTCCACCTTGAGATTTAGGGATGATATGGTCAACTTCCATCAGGTCATTGTCACTGAAATATAAGTTACAGTGAGCGCATTTCCCTTTTTGCTGTTTGAGAAGTTTTGTTATTCTCGTTGGCTTTTCGGGATGATTGCCTATTCTTGAACTCCAATAAACCCAATTGCCATCAAAAGGTGATGTTTCTCCTCTCACTTTCACATGACGTTTAATCTTAGTGTAAGTGTGTCTGTAAAGACGTTGGTTTTCATCCCCTTTTGGAGCGAACACCCAATGATCGTTTCCTTGAGTTTGCCAATACTTGGCTTCAACCCAGTTTTTGGATTTACGTGGGTGTCGTCTTTTTGCCCAGCGTTTTAACTTCCAGAAAGTAAGATGGGACAATTTCTCAAATGTATCCCTACTAACTACGGAGGAGTAAAAATTACTCCATCCTCTAATGATGGGATTTAGAGCCTTAATAACTCTGATTTGAGAGACTGCCTTTAGTGAGTCCACCATTTCAGCTATTACCCTGAAATGTCTTTTCTGACTTTCTTTGCTGGGGGTGACAATTGTCTTGAACCCTAGTCTATTTCCTCTTGCGTCTTTGCCAGATTGGTTTTTTCCTACTTGGTGTTGTCTAATATTAAATCCCAAGAAGTCAAAGCCTGGCTTTTCCCCTTCATGAGATAGAAGGGTATGGACTATTGTGGTTTTACTAGGTTGTAATTCAAGACCAATTTCTGCCAACCACTCAGATATAATTTCTCGACATTTCTTTATCACGGATAGATTTTCGTGCATAACGATAAAATCGTCTGCATACCGTACCACATTGGGCGGGTTAAATTCCTCACCTTTCTTGTGGAACCAGGTTTCTCGATTCGCTTTTCCGAGCTTCGGAAATTCCTGTTTTATTCGGTATTCCATGCCGTGTAGAGCGATGTTGGCTAAGAGTGGGGATAAGACCCCTCCCTGTGGCGTTCCCTCGCATGTCTCGAAAAACTGCTTTTTGTCGATTACTCCCGATTTCAACCATGCCTTTATTAGGCGGTTGATTGAAGGATAGGAGTTTATCTTCTTAAGAAGTTTCTGGTGGTCAATGCAGTCGAAACATTTTGCAATATCAGCATCAAGGACGTACTTTGCCTTTGCTCTGATTGAGGTAAATATTGCTTCGATTGCATCGTGGCATGAACGTCCTGGTCTAAAGCCGTAGTTATTTGGTTCAAATCTAGCTTCCCATTCAGGTTCTAGAGCTAATTTAACTAGGGCTTGCATAGCTCGGTCGTGTATTGTAGGTATCCCAAGAGGTCGTTTTTCTTCCTTTCCAGGTTTTGGTATCCATATTCTTCGGGTGGGTTTTGTTTTGTGACTCATCCGAAGTTGGTTTACCATTGCAATTCGTTGCTTTGGCGTTAAGGATTTAACCCCATCAACTCCAGCAGTTTTCTTGCCTTGGTTGTCTTGGGTTACTCTACGTACTGCCAGACACTTAGCTGACCAGGATTTAATCAGGGTCTTTTGAAGTTTCCGAACCGTTTTAACGTCACCACGACCAGAGGCTCGGTAAATCCGTTTTTGTAGCTTAAATACTTTCCTCTCTAGCTTTTGCCAGGGGATAGCATTCCATTCCACCGTAGTCTTGAAACTCGTATTAGTCATATATACTACTACTTACAGCTTTACCATCCACTCAACCGTGGGTCTGTCAGCATATCCAAGTCATTACAACTTGGCGTTGGCTTCTGACCCAATCCCTCCCACACATACGCTTGCGCTGGTTACTGCTCCGCTTATCGCCTAAGTTGAGAGCGTATGTGGGGTTATTCCGTTCCTAACTTTCGTAGGTTTCTGACCTTAGAACCTCTCTATCCGCCGGGGTCTGTTGTGGGTGCGTCAATTTGCATCGCGGAATCAAATTGCTCTTTACGATTGTTAGAAGACCAACCGTACTTAGACCCATTAACTTTTTGTTTGCAGCCAATAATCCGAGTAGGCTGTGTAGAACTAACGGCAGTTCAGACGAGAGTTCGTTTCCTGTTCATAGTCAGGTGCTAGCTGGGATTACCAGTCGGACTCTGGGTTTACCAACATTTCGCCCCGCTTCATCCAGATTGATAACCAATCGCACTGAATGGGGGTGATGCTGTCACTCCTGCACCAAGGAGGGTTGGACTTGAGTTATTTCTCTCACCAACACGAAAGTTAAGTTATCAAGGTTCAGTTAGAGTTATATTCCCTACCTTCTCTTGTCCCTCGTCCTTGGCTTTATGCCATTTGGAGGGAACGGAACGCACC
>NZ_JBWQXL010000104.1:0-2482 GCF_056620565.1 Nostoc sp. LEGE 12454 | reverse complement strand
AGAGTAGTGCGATTCGATGTCGCACGTAATGAGTTAAATATCCTGACTGGACAAGGTTTTACTTAAAAGCATGATTATTGCACCGATGCCGAAGGATATCTACAGGCGAGTGTCCAACGCCTGTCCTCATCTCAAAGGGGCAAGATAAGTAATTATCTAGTCTCAAAGCTAAAGAGAAAAGCCCAACCTTCCTGATAACCACAGTCGGGGGGAGGCAAGAGGAAGACTGGTAAGGTAAATGAAAATGAACTCTCGTTGAGGTTTCGTTAATTACAGGCTGTTGTAAGTGGCTGGCATCAAAACAATTGATGCAACGACAGTGTTGGGAAAAGAACAAGAGAACGCTTATTTTCTTGCTTAAAGACAATAACCACTACTCTGGCTATTGTTAGGACACCAAAATCCCCGGAATATAGAGAGTACCTAACCCAATCGCATCTCATACGTGTGCAACGAAGTAACCCCAATGGGGTCTAGAGACTAGACCTATGTCACTAGTAAGGAAGGAGTAATCCAACCCGAACCCCCCAGTGGGAAAAGGATGCCATAAGAAGCGAATGCTGTTAGCCGAAAGGCAACGGGAATAGATAACCGGACAGATAGGGTAATACCCATCCCGAAAGGGTGCTGACGTATGGCAGGTGAGTCTCTTGAAATTTAATGTAAAATTACCGAACTCAAAAGGAAAAGTTGGATGCAATCCGCGAGGAATGCGAACGTAACTGAGAGAACCACCCAATGGAGTTGTGTCAACTGGCGCAAAGCCAATAAGGTAGTCAGGCGATTGAGACAAAGAATATTCAAGGCTACAAGGTCTGGGAAGTTGAAACTGGTTCGTAACCTACAAAGGTTACTAATGCGGAGCTATTCAAACATCCTTATCTCGGTAAGGAAAGTGACGCAAATTAACCAGGGCAAAAACACTCCGGGTGTGGACAAGTTGGTGGTAAAAACACCAACAGCCAGAGGATTATTAGTAGACATACTAACAAAATTCATCCCCTGGAAACCATATCCCACCAGGAGGGTGTATATCCCCAAGGCTAATGGCAAGAAACGACCTCTTGGAATACCGAGCATCATAGACCGATGCCTACAGGCGATTGTAAAAAACGCATTGGAACCATATTGGGAATCCAAATTTGAAGGCAGTAGCTACGGTTTTCGACCTGGCAGAAGTGCCCACGACGCAATAGTTAAAATATACAATATTGCACGTCCTAATAAGACTAAAAAGTGGGTGGTAGATGCTGATATCAAAGGTTGTTTCGACAATATTGCTCATGAACCCTTAATGAAAACCATAGGAAATTTCCCCGCTAAGAAATTAGTAGAATTGTGGTTGAAAGCAGGGTACAGGGACAATGGAGTACTCCATGAAACTGAAACAGGAACTCCCCAAGGTGGAATTATTAGTCCACTACTAGCCAATATAGCCTTGCATGGACTGGAAAAGGCGTTAGGCATAAAACACGACAATAGAGGACAGCTAATTGGCAAACGTGCTATTGTCCGATATGCCGACGACTTCGTAGTATTCTGCGAAACAAAACAAGACGCAGAAAAATCAGTAACTATCCTGAATCAGTGGATGAAAGACAGAGGACTTACCCTCTCCGACGAAAAAACTAAAATCGTACACCTCATTCAAGGTTTCGATTTTCTTGGATTCAATGTCAGACACTACCCTGTATCCAATACAAATACAGGATTCAAGTTACTGATAAAACCCAGTAAACAAACCATGCAAAATACGCGGAACAAGCTCAAACAAGTATGGCTAGAAAATAAAAGCCAGAACGTTGACTACCTCATAAATAAACTGAACCCCATCATCAGGGGAACAGCCAATTACCTCCGCGTAGGGGTATCTTCGGAAGCATTCAGTAGTCTTGACCACTGGATGTATATCAGGGAGAAAAGATATGCCAAAAGAATGCACCCAAACAAATCAAACAAGTGGCGGGAAAAAAGATACTGGGGAAAGTTGAACCTAGACAGGATGGATAACTGGGTCTTTGGTAACAGAGTATCCAATAAACTCTTGTTGAAATTCAAATGGTTCAATATTGAAAGACACACTCTAGTACAAGGTACATCCTCACCTGATGACCCGGAATTAAGGCAATACTGGTCAGAAAGGGAAAGAAACAAATCCAAAACCCTAGAATCCAGTAACCAAAAGATAGCCAAAAAACAAGACTATCTATGCCCAGTGTGTCATGAATCCCTATTCAATGGTGAAACTCTTCACCGACATCACATCACTCCCCGTCACCAAAACGGCAAAAATAATCTTGCCAATCTACAATTAGTGCATTACTACTGCCATCAACAAATCCATTCCAACAAGATGAAACACTCCTTTCAACTAGAAGTACTAATCTGTTAGCAAATGACTTGCTTGAGCCGTGTACTTGGAAACTTGTAAGCACGGTTCTTAGGGGGGAAAGGGGCAGAAATGCCCCTGCCCTACCCGACA
>NZ_JBWQXL010000103.1:0-2551 GCF_056620565.1 Nostoc sp. LEGE 12454 | reverse complement strand
TTAAGCATTTAGAGTGTACAGTGGCAGTAAGAATTGACGCATTTCCATTTGCAGTTCTGGATTTGGTCTATCTCCATAAGGAACCAACATGGCAGGATGATCTGATTGTTGCAAGTGCATTTTGATAGCGGAACTGGGAATTGCCTTGGCTGCTTCTACTAAATACTTGAGGTTAAACTGGATATTCAATGACATTTCTGATGGTAGATGAGCAGCAATAACCTGATCACCTTTGCCAAACTCCCGTTCAATTGATAGTCGTAGCTGCTGCAAATTTCCATCAAACTGTAAATAAATACCTTTCTCTTTTTTATCTGTTAACACAGCTAACCGTTCAAGTGCTTTGACTAAGAATGCTTTTTCTAGGATTACTTCTCGGTCAAAGCTAAATCTTGCCAATAGCTGTTCGCAGTCAGGGTAAGTTCCTTCGAGACATTGACATCTGAGGATAATATCTTGCCAAGCAAAACCCAAGCGATTACTTTCGGCATCATACAATAAATTAATGAATTCGACAGAATCATCCAAGTTACGCGCTAGTTCCTTGAGGACTCGACCGGGAATAGTAAATTGTATCTCTTCAGATTCTACTTGTTTACGGGGTTTTCTACCAATTCCTTGAGTTGAAAGTTCAGTGGTTGCGACTCGATGCCCATCAGTACCAATAAACTTTAACTTCTCCTGTGCAAGTTGAATATGAACTCCGGTCAAGATATATTTATTTTCATCAGGGCTGACAGCATAAATTACACCTTTCAAACCATCTTTGAAAACTGTTGTTGGCAGAGGAATGGGAGTAGCATCAATTGTAGAACTAGGTGGAAAGTCTTCAGCACTAATGCCTCTAATTTCATATTTTCCATCAGCATCAGATAAACCCAGAGAGCAAATTTTTGTTTGCTTCTCCTCATCAATAAGCTGTATAATCTGAGTCTGACTACTGAGGCTAATATTACCATTAGGGCAATGCTTAACTATCTCAAATAGCATTTCCACTGGCACAGTAATTTCACCCTTGAGCAACACCTGGGCTTCAAAACTTGCCTGAATTGTTAATGCTAAATCAGTAACAGTTAAATGTATCTGTTGTGTTTCGATATCTGCAATGATTAGAGCATTAGCAAGAATCGGATGGCTAGGTTTAGCTGGGGTAGCACAACTAACTAAAGAGAGTGCATCGTGAAATTTAGTTTGTGAGCAGATTACCTCCATTCCTAATTCTATAAGTGGTTGAGAGTTGAACTCTGATTTGGCAGAACGTTTATTAGTACGCTTATTTGAGATAGGCTCAGTTGAAGTATCAGCATCTGGAGATGTATGTTTTTTCTTTTTACCTGTAGATATGTCTGGGATATTTGCTGATACTTCATTTTCGCCTTTAGGAGTAGCTACACTTTTTTGTTTTGTCTGATTGGTAGGCTTTACCCTTTGTTTCGATGCTGTTTGAGTCATGAGAATTTATTTCTGGTTGCGTCATTCTTAGAAAGGTGACTGCGATAGCAGAAAATAAAGATTGGGAAGTTTTGAATCAGATGCTTTTACTCTATGAGACATACGGAAGTTTACTGATATATCGCATTTAACGGCTCTCAGGTAAGCCTTTATTCTGATCGTAGCTTTCGGAGTATCTGGCTCTGCTCCTGAATTATTAAGTTCTACAAATGCCTCCAAAAGTTCTTTCCAATGCTTTTTAAACTAATAACTTTGCTGTTATTAGCAGATTCTTCTGTAGTGTTATCACCCACCATAGAATCAGTTTCCAACAAAGAGTATAGTTGATGCTCAACATCTGCCACATCGCGGTATATTCGAGACGGGTCTATTTTCATTCCTAAAGGTGTAGGAACGATTTTTAAATATTGGTTTAAGGCCTGTAGATAATTTCTATTGGCAAATTGTCTTTGTGCTACATAAGGGCGCAAAATCTCCAGTAATTGGATAGCTCTTTTGATTTCTAGAGAATCAGAAGTACTATCAATTTGAGGTTGGCTTTCTCGATAGCCTTTCATTTTCTTCTCAGCCACGAGATTGTGGAATTTAGAAACTGCTTGTTGAGCATTACCGAAAGAGTGAACTTTTTGCTGAGATTTGTAGCCGACCCTACCCCACTCAACAGTTAGATTGCTTTGCTCAACTTTTGCACTCCAGAATTTGTTACTGTTCTGAGCAGCATTTACAAATATTAAGTAAACTTCCATATTTTTGACGTAATTTAGAGTAAAGTATTGCCATGTCAAATGAATATCTCAACAACAGATGTTCATTTGACAAAAGCTTCAAATCATTACTAATTTGGGAATACCTAATTAGTGCGGAACCTAGAAGTACGAAGACCTTTCTTAGATACCTGCACAGGACTGGAAGCTGGTCGCGCAATCTTTGACCAAGACTGCATCCGCTCAACAGCAGCAGCATCTTGAACAGCTAAAGGGGTGATGTTTTGCTGACAATTTTCTAAATCAGCCAGTGTGACCTGCTGAGGTCTTCCCTCATCGAAAGCCAGTAGTGCTGCTTCTGATGCCAGGGTTTCTAACTCAGCACCACTAAACTT
>NZ_JBWQXL010000102.1:0-2646 GCF_056620565.1 Nostoc sp. LEGE 12454 | reverse complement strand
CATATATAAAAATAAACTTCGTGTGTTCCGCTTTTACCTGGTTCAGAGGTGAAAGTGGAATTACCTAAATATTCACTAACCGTAAATATTCGCTCAATCCTATTCCCAGCAAAGGATACACGGCATCAGTGAATGTTCCACTTCTACATAAAAGTGGAACATTTACACAAATTTGATTAAGCCATACAACGGATTTATTCACCTCATTAAATAAATCTGGATTTCATGGCTGAACCATCACTTACTGCCGTATTCGGTGCCAACGCTACTCAAACATCCACTGACCTAGTTATCAAAAAATCGGATTTATCGGGAGTCGGATTAACTGCCGATGCAAACAACTCTGCTGAATCTTTACTAGTGGCTATTAATTTGAAAGCTCAGACAGCGCTAACGGAAGATGCTAGGGAGACAAACATAGACCAATCGATTGCGCTCACGGACGGATTCAGTCCCAGCATTACTACTCGAAACAATGGTATCTACCTCAGAAATACAATCAGTATCGAGGTCGATAAATTATTAGAAGGTGCAAACGTTATCGACCCCGACGACTTTTAAAAAATGCAGACATTAACATTCCTTGAATTATTTGGTGTTAATGCTGTGCAAACTGTCGATGAACTGATTATTAAAAAATCAGATTTATCGGCAGTTGGACTAACTGCCACAGCAAATAATCGTGCTGAAGAATTATTAGTAGCAATCTTATTGCAAGCACTAAATGCTTTTCAAGGATATCTAATAGACGAAAACGGCAATATTATCACTGATGAAAATAGCGCTCCAATTGGATACGACAATCGTCAGTTGTATGAACTGCTAGAAATGTTTCGCTGGGATGCCTACGCTAAAGAGCGAAATGGCCAAATTTATCTAACAGAGACAATTGTTATCGAAAGCTATGTTCAAACAGATTAAAGATATTGCAGTGGTTAAGACTGTTGCCGAGGACTCTGATTATTTAATAATGCAAAGTCCCGATACAGGAGAAACCTATAGAATTACAAAGGCTGACTTATTTGCTGGCTTAGTTCCTAGCAGCAATATAGCTAATCTTGTCTTTTCATCAAATGGAGATAGGAACGGATTATTTTATTATCTAGGCACAAACAAAGCGACTACAGCGTGGTCAAGTCCATCAGGGAATAATTTGATAGTAACGGCAAGCTCTACCGAATCAGGAAATCCAATATCTTTGGTTGATAGAGAGAATAGCGAGTGGTTTAGCGCTGCGGTAGCAAATAGCTGGGCAAGCTTTTACATTCAAGTGGGGAAGCTTAAATGTAATTATTACTCAATAAAAACTAGAGCCAATAATACAGATTACTATCCCAGAAATTGGATATTGAAGGCTAGCAACGATGGTACTAACTGGGATATTTTAGATACTCAATCTAACAATACAGCCTTAAATTCTGTGTCTCAATGGCTTTCTCTGCCTGTCATTAGTACAACAGCATATTCATATTTCCAGCTATTGCAAAATGGGCTTGATTCATCGAATTCAAATTATTTCTGTTTGGGCGAAATAGAACTTTACGGAGAATTTATACCTAACTAAAATGAAAAAATGTTACGGCTGGAGGAGTAAAGATGGACTCAACAACGATGTTTGGTTTATTGCTTGCGCTGTGAATCCAGGGTGGACTCCAAATCCTGTCTATGGTGGTAATTATTCTTATCCTTCAGATAACGGAGTTAATCTTGCCGGGGATGATTACGGCGGAACTCCTATTAGTATTACTCCTTTAAATAGCCAAAGTGAAATCGACACATGGCTAAACGGTGCGACGGCACAGGGAAGTTGCAATAGTTGTCTAATAGCATCAACTTTTTATTGTCAGGGAAAAGGTAAAGCTAAAATACTAGTTTCTGGTGTGGAATATATTTTTGATAATACTCCTATAGAAGTTTCATGTCAGGGGACTAATTTAGTAGTAAGTGGGAGAAATATAACTGTTGAGAGTTGCAATGATTACAAAGTTTATTGCGATAATGATTGCCCTGAAGGTAGCCACAAATGCACTCATAAAAAATACCCAGGCTATTGCTGTATTCCGTGCAAACAAACAGGCGATCGCCTGAAAAATATTGCTAATAAGGTAGGCGCGTAAATGGCAGAAGTTTGTAAGGATATTGACGCGGGGCTTATTGCTTTAAATACTGCAATAGGCAAACTAAACAGTAACCTTAGTGGATTAGATAAGCGACTAAAAAATCTTGAGCGTAACTCTAACTCTGGCAACAATAACAGCGACAATGGGCTAGAGAGGCGGGTAGAGAAATTAGAAAACGATGTCTTAGAACTAGGTGGAGTAGTCAAGGAGATTATCGACGATCTCAAAGATTTACTAGACGCTGCTACAGAACACACTGAAACCGCTAATCAATCGCAAGGCATTTTCTCAGCAATTATTGACTTTTTTGTAAATGAGTAATCATGGTAGTCTCTCAGCAGATATCCCCTAGTGCTTTAAGAGCATATAAACTATCTAAATATGCTAATGGTCAGCCGGGAAAGATGTTACTCGAAGCTAAAAAGGTTAAGCGCGTAACATCTCAATTCATGTCCAAAAGTGGCGCTAAAGAAGCGGCTAAAAGAATGAAAGCTCTCAAAAGCACTGCTGCTAATGCCAAGAAAGT
>NZ_JBWQXL010000101.1:0-2735 GCF_056620565.1 Nostoc sp. LEGE 12454 | reverse complement strand
CAAGGTTACAGACCAAGAGCTTGATACTATCGCAATCGAACGAAATTCTTTTCATGGTGAGTGGAACTATATTATCAAACCCAAAGTAGTCAGTTAATTGTTCAAGTTATTTTTACATAACTCCTAAATTACAGTTCGGTACTAAATCCTGAAGAAAATACGTATCTAATAATACTGTTGCAAGCGGAAATTTATGCAAAAGTACGGTTAGAAAAAAGTATCGTAAGGGTACATTATAACTAGCAGCTTTTGCAAAAAAATTGAGCTACTAGTTCAACCATAATCTGAAAAAATGCTTTGTACATAAACTTTAAAAATACTTATCATAATATAGTTATATAATTTGATACTTTAATAAATTATTAATATTTTCTGTTTTCGATTAAATCCACAAATTTCTTGAGAGTTTGATTAAAATTTGCCTTCAGCAAAACATACCATAATGGAAGTTCAGTTAACAAATCGACAACAGCATATACTTTGGGCAACGGTACGTCACTACATTGCTACGGCAGAGCCAGTTGGTTCAAAGGCTTTGGTTGAGGAGTACGACCTGGGTGTAAGCTCGGCGACAATTCGCAATGTGATGGGTGTTTTAGAAAAGTCTGGATTGCTCTACCAACCACACGCTTCTGCTGGACGTGTACCATCAGATTCAGGCTATCGCATTTATGTTGACCAGCTAATTCCTTCTCTGCGAGATACTACGCGAACAGAAACTTTAGGGCGAGAAGTAGAGGTGGCATTGCAAAAGCAGCTACAGTGGCAAGATCGAAGTTTAGAAACCCTACTGCAAGGAGCCGCGCAGATTTTAGCAACATTGAGTGGTTGCATTAGCTTGATCGCTATGCCGCAAACGACTACAGCACTATTGCGACATCTGCAATTAGTGCAAATTGAGGCTGGGCGGATTATGCTGATTGTGGTGACTGATGGTTATGAGACACATTCCAAATTGATGGATTTGTCGCCAACACCAGAAGAAACACAACGGGATTCAGAGGTAATCGATCGGGAGTTGCAGATTGTTTCTAACTTTTTGAATAGTCACTTACGGGGGCGAAGTCTGTTGGAATTAGGCCACCTCAACTGGAGCGAACTAGATCAAGAATTCCAACGCTATGGGGAATTTTTGAAAAACTCAGTTGCCGAATTGGCTCGTCGCACTCTTGCACCGACTGCAACCCAAATTATGGTTCGGGGTGTGTCAGAAGTTTTGCGCCAGCCAGAATTTTCCCAGTTACAGCAAGTACAAACAATTATCCACCTGCTGGAAGAAGAACAAGATCAACTGTGGCGATTAATATTTGAACAACCAGAACCAGAGGATGGTGGAAAACCAAAAGTAACGGTTCGTATTGGCGCAGAAAATCCATTAGAACCGATACGCACCTGCACCTTGATTTCTTCTAACTATCGCCGAGGTTCGATACCCGTAGGAAGTGTGGGAGTTTTGGGACCAACGCGCCTAGATTATGAAAGTGCGATCGCAGTAGTAGCATCTGCTGCTGATTATCTGTCAGAAGCTTTCAGCTATTTCAATCCTTAATTAGCGATTAATCTTATCAGGTCTAGACAAGTGAATAATACCATAGCAAGCAGATAGCCGGATTTGTAACGGCAAAATCAATAATTAATACTACTTAAATTCATGCTTAGAAAAATTGCCTTTGGTCTACTGTGGCTGGGATTTGTTGTCTATGCTTTTTTCCTTGCGCCTCCTGAGCAACCTGGTACATTCGAGTTAATTAAAAACCTTTCTATTGGGCAGTGGGAAGGCATTAACCCCTTAGTCATAGCACTATTCAACCTCATGGGCATCTGGCCTCTTATTTACAGTGCAGTAGTCTTTATTGATGGTAGAGGACAAAAAATACCTGCTTGGCTGTTTGCTACTGTCTCTTTCGGAGTTGGTGCTTTTGCTTTGTTGCCGTACTTAGCTTTTAGAGAACCAAATAATCAGTTTGTCGGTAAAAAGAATATCTTGCTCAAATTACTAGATTCTCGTGTGACTGGTTTTGTATTGACAGTAGCCACGGTTGTTCTAGTCACCTACGGTTTAAGAGGTGGAGATTGGGGCAGTTTTGTGCAAGAGTGGCAAACTAACCGCTTCATCCATGTCATGAGTTTAGATTTTTGCTTACTCTCCCTATTATTTCCCACATTGCTGGGGGATGATATGGCGCGTCGCGGTTGGAAAAATCCCCAGTTGTTCTGGTTAATAGCGTTGATACCGCTATTTGGACCATTGGTTTATTTATCTGTGCGTCCATCTTTACAAGAGGTAGGTATAGAGTCCATATTCAAGCAGCCAGCAACGAATTGAAGAATAAAGTGCATTGTTCACAATCCACTATTTGAAGTCCCCGCTTTTTCAAAGGTTTGGGGATTTTCTGTGGGTGCGTAAATCCCAAGAGAAAGTTTTTTCTGAAAGTACTTTACAAAACGCAATAAATTCCTTAAGATGTGTAACAGGTAGTCAAACCTACCTAATTCATCTGCAAATAATCGCATTTATAAAACAATGACAACAACCTTACAACAGCGCTCAAGCGCCAATGTATGGGATCGATTCTGCGAATGGATCACCAGCACCAATAACCGGATCTACATCGGTTGGTTCGGCGTAGTAATGATTCCAACTCTACTAGCCGCAACCGCTTGCTTCGTAATCGCCTTCATCGCTGCTCCTCCAGTAGACATCGATGGTATCCGCGAACCAGTAGCAGGTTCTT
>NZ_JBWQXL010000100.1:0-3085 GCF_056620565.1 Nostoc sp. LEGE 12454 | reverse complement strand
AATTCTGGGCAACCTTACCTCATCTCTCCATTGGCGATCGCCTGGCTCATGCCATTACTTTGCTCTCTGACATTAAAAGCTGTAATCCCTATCCCGCATACTTTACAGCTTTTCTTAGTGCCATTCGATTCACAAAAGGAGATAACCCAATGGAACCCAACCAAGCTGAACAAACCTCACCCATGCCTGCTCAACCGCAAAAAGAAAGAACATCAGTGGCTCCAGAAACTCGTCGGTGAGTGGATGTATGAAATCGAAGCGATGATGGAACCCGATCAACCTCCCGTAAAATCAACGGGAACAGAGACTGTGGGTTGCCTTGGGCACAGCGAAAGCTGCAAAAATGAGTTACCTACTGAATACTTATGCCTACAGCGAGTTTAAAGATACGAGAAACTCTTCCTGAATTAAACGGTCGATATGTTCCGCTACTTGATGAGCTATATCTTCACCGTGAACTAGTAGTCCCATTTCCATATTTAATGTCAGAGCGTACTCAGTGAGGTTAGCACTGGAAATAAACAGGTGCTTTCTATCGGCGATCGCACATTTAACGTGTAAGGAACCATACCTTCCTTCTGAATCTGTAAGCCGCTTATTTCGTGGCCAAATAAAAATGTGTGCTTGTTGGGCAATTTCCAGTCCCAATGCTGCACTGACTCCAAAAGGTATTTTACCCTTGCTAGATTCGGGGGTTTCAGCAATAATTCGCACAGTGACTTCTCGTTTCATTGCTGTTAATAATGCTTTTGCAATCTCTGGAATCTTATAAACAGCAAAACTGACAAGAATTATTTCCCGTTGCGCTTCGTGAATTAATTGTAGTAACACTTGTTCTGTTCTGCGAAGTGGTATACCCTCACTTGTGGGGCCAGTCCAAACCAACTCAACAGACAACTCATCCTTTGCTGCCACCTCACAGTAAATTGCTGTGGCTAATGCAGATGCGATCGCACTACTGTCCAAATAAATAGCTTCCCGACACCAAGTTTCTAACAATTCCCCTACCAGTCGGCGAAAATTAGTATTGGGCAGTTGTTTCAAGATTGATGCTTTCAACGCGAAATCACAATATCTTGCTGGAGTAGCTATCAACAAATTAATTACAGCATCTAAAACAGGAGATGGAAGTTGTTTGGCACAGGTACGAATTTGAGCCAATAAAAGCGGTGGTAAAAAGCTCACGTTTTCTCCTCTGGGAAGAACGCTAAGTCTGCGGATAGTACAGTGGGAATAAGTACCGCGCGATCCAGATACTTATTGCCGCGTTCACAGGAGGTTTCTGGGCTAAACAGACAAGCATGGCAAGCTGCCCAATGTAGTGATGTAGCTCCTTTAAAGGGAGTATGTTCTGCACACAAGGGATCAGAAGCACATAACCGCATTTGTTCTAAAGCTTGGTCTATATGGTATCCAAGTATTTTAGGCTCTCCCAAACTGACTAAACCACCCAAGGTACCTTCACTATCAGGTGCGGCGGTATAAATTAGTATGCCTGCCATTGGGCCGCCTTCTTCTTCTGGTCGTTTGGAGTAAATTCGCTCCTTTAAACTAGCAGCATTGTAACCACACTCAAGGGCCATTTGCCGCATCAGGGCGTGAGCAAAGGAGTGTAGCAAAATGTAGCGTACACCAAATTTACCTTTTTCTGGATCGAGAGAACGAACACTACACCACTTTTTATGAGCATCGAATACTTGACGTTCATAATCTTGCAACAGTTGATTTTGCTCCCATTGATGAAGTGTCGTTTCTTTGAACTGGATAAAGATACCTTCGCCTTTGACTTCACTTGCCGGTACCCATTTAGGTTTGCTGCGACTCAATGGAACCCGATGCTCTGTGAGAATTTCTCCAGAGTCAATAAAATCCCCAGGTGATTGAATGCGTGTAAAGCCAATTAAGGCACGAACTTCTCGCAATCTTTCTACCAACACCACCTGCGAAAAGTAATTTTCATACCCAGATGGTGGGTTTACAGTCCGCAGTTGAAAATCTGGGGTATTAAGGTTTGGGTCTGCTGCTGAGAAAATTTGCCATTCAGGTGTTTTCAAGTCCCTGACGCTTTCATCATCAAAAGTGCTTTGCTGCTGAAGTTGTTTTTGTTCAACTAGCGACCAAATTTTGTCTGTTGTGTATTTAGATAATTCCTGAAGTTGCCCCATAGCGAAGAAAGCTTGCAGCACAGCATCTAAGGCACTAAAATTACTCGCTTTTCCCAAAATAGTCCAGTTTTGATTGACCAACTGCTCTAATTGATTGGAGGTGATGGGAATTGATAAGGCTGAGAGTGTAATTGGAAACCAGCTATTGGATGCTCCCAACAAGATGGTTTTCATCTGTTCGTCGCAGCTATCATCAAAACCACGTAGATGCGGGTGACGAGCGCGACAACGCGGCATATTTTTTTTGCCTAATTCACCAAAAGCATCGGATAATCGACGTTCGCTGTTGCAGCCATTGCATTTGACTACAATATCTGTAGGTGAACCAGATACACCGTATTCCTCCAGCCTGAGTGGCCCCTTGCAGGCTGTATTACCACGATGGACAAAATATAACCAAGGAAAGTCATCTAAATGTCCGCGATCGCAGGAAACGAGGAACCGCGATGGTATTGCTGTTGGGTCTTTCTTTTGACTTTTAGGACAGTTTAGATGAACGTAACGGGTTTGGTCTGGACGATAAGAATTTTCTTTAAGTTGGAAATAAGGATATAAAGGGGCTAGCAACCGACATCTCGGACATACCATCCATCCAGGAAAGGGAGCGACGGGAATTCCTATTCTGGCATATTCGTCAAAAGGACTAGATGAAGAGGCATCTTCAGCAGGTATTGGAGGTGCAAGTAGTTTTTTAACTTGTTGACCCAATTCACGACGAATGGCTGCAAGGAGACGCTGTTCCCCTAATTCAACTACTCCCTGTTGGGTGTTCCAGTCCTCCAAACCCATAACCATAAGGCATCATGTAAAAATAACTTGAACAATTTGCCGAATGGTTAGATGATCGGAATGTAACCGAATTAAAGGCTTATATGTCTGATAAGCAGGTAGTAGAAAGCATTCAAGACAAGTACGATTCG
>NZ_JBWQXL010000099.1:0-3466 GCF_056620565.1 Nostoc sp. LEGE 12454 | reverse complement strand
TTATTTTTGGAGATGGAGCCAAGATGGAACTTGGTGAAAAATTCACGACAAATTATACCAATGGACTCGCGTGGCAGCAGGACGTGAACCTAGTCCGTCAGAAGCAGCAGCCGATAGTCAATCGGTGGAAACAGCAACCATGATATAGGACTCATATCTGATTTTTGAACAAGATTTCAGATAAAACCCCGATAAAACGGGCTTTTCAGTCTCAGTATGTTTTCAGAAATCAAATAGTAGTCCTATATCCCAAGAGGTAGGTTATGATGCAGGCAAAAAAATACACGGTCGTAAACGACATCTGAGCGTGGATTTACTAGGGCTAGTTTTACGAGTATTAGTTACCTCTGCAAGCCTTCCAGAGCGCCAAGGAGCTAAACAAGTCCTCAAACGAGTTCATGATACGGGAAATCAGGTAAAGCGGTTGCACACTATTTGGATGGATGAAGGATACCGAGGCGAAGAATTTATGCGTTGGGTGATGGATATGTTTCGCTGGATTGTGGAAATTGTGCTTCGACCCTTGGAAAAGAAAGGTTTTGTCCATTTACCAAAGCGCTGGGTTGTTGAGCGAACTTTTGGTTGGCTTAACTGGTGTCGGCGTTTAAGTAAAGATTATGAACGACTACCAGAAACCTCTGAGACTTTTATTTACATTGCGATGATACGTCTTATGGCCAGGCGACTGGCATAATTTTTGACTCGCTTCGACTTTTAAAACATCCTCTAAGAGAGTCGTCTTCTCTAGTAAGTTTTGCCACGCTAGTTAATAACAGGATATCGGTGGTGTGATGTTCCGAAGGGAGAGATTTGGGCCTCAAAAAGTGCAGCGCACAGATGGCTACAGCGTTGGGAAGCTGATGGAACGTTAGAAAATTTACAAGTAACTTAACAGTTAGTAATTATTATTTATTAATTGTTTCAGATATTTTAGCTATCTGCTTAACTGTCTTAACTGTCTTAACTTTCTATTTAAAATGTCTACTTAAGTTTCTTAACTGTCTTAACTGTCCACTTAACTTTCCTAACAACTGTTACATTTCATAGGTAAGACTAATTAACTGTTTTAACTGCTATTGCATTTTGTCGTTCAAACTGAGATTATTCTATAAATCTATAAAAATTGTAGTTTTTGAATATGGATAATATATTTCACTGCTATTAGTAATATTTAACTAATATTTAATAATGTGAAGTTGAAGAAAAAGGACAATTTTTTTGAAAAATTAGTGTCTAGAACTTCTTGGTATAATCCTCTAATTATTATTCTGATAATTAATTGCGTCAAGTGGTAATCATGACGCAGTAGCATTTGCTCTCATAGCCTTGAGATAGCAATTTGGTATAGGTAGTATAAGAGTTTTAGTTAAATAAAATCTTTAGAGAGTGGTAGCTAAGATACGTATAGGATGAGTGCTATTTTATGAAGAAAGAAATTATGCTTCGGTCTACTCAATCTGTTAATAATTTTTGTAATCTAACTGAGCAGGAAGAATATCAAATATTAGTGGAATGGAATAATACAACGGTAGATTACCCCAAACATTTGTGCATACATCAATTATTTGAAGCACAAGTGAAAAAAACTCCAGAAAATATTGCCGTTGTCTTCAACAAGCAGAAACTTACCTATCAAGAGTTAAACAACCAAGCTAATCAACTTGCACATCATTTACAATTTTTGGGTATAGGGCCAGAAGTACTAGCAGGGATTTGCGTTGAGCGTTCCTTGTTCATGGTTGTGGGAATGCTGGGAATTCTCAAAGCAGGTGGAGCTTATGTGCCGCTAGATCCAACATATCCCAAAGAACGTCTATCGTTCATGCTGTCAGATTCACAAGTGCAAGTGCTGTTAACACAGCAAAAGTTTGTTGAAGAATTTTCTGCAAGTGGGGTGAAGGCAGTTTGTTTGGATAGTGATTGGGAAGCGATCGCTCGCCAGAGCCAAGAAAATCCCACTAGCGATGTGACATATCTTAATCTCGCTTATGTGATTTATACATCCGGTTCTACAGGAACACCCAAAGGAGTGCTGATTGAACATCAAAGCGTGTGTAATTTGGCAACAGCACAAGTAAAGCTATTTGACGTACAATCACACAGCCGCGTTCTCCAGTTTGCTTCTTTGAGCTTCGATGCTTCAGTTTGGGAAATTGTGATGGCGCTGTGTTCTGGGGCGAGCCTTTACCTGGGTACTCAGGATTCCTTGCGTCCAGGAGCGGATTTAATGCAACTGTTGCACGAGCAAGCAATAACTCACCTCACCCTACCACCCACAGCCCTAGCAGTCCTGGCAACAGAAGAATTACCAAACTTACAAACCCTTATCGTTGCCGGAGAAGCCTGCAATCCGAAATTGGTAGCTCAATGGTCAAAAGGGCGGCGCTTTTTTAATGCTTACGGCCCAACTGAAGCAACTGTTTGCGCGACTATGGCAGAATGTACCTCTGGCGATATTCAACCGCCCATCGGTCGGGCGATCGCTAATACCCAAGTTTATATTCTCGATAGCCATTTGCAACCTGTTCCTATTGGGACTCCTGGCGAATTATATATTGGTGGCGACGGTTTGGCCAGAGGCTATCTGAACCGTCCACAGTTAACTAGAGAAAGATTTATCCCTAATCCGTTTGCAAAGACCCAAGGAAGCAGATTATATAAAACTGGAGATTTGGCACGTTATTTACCAGATGGGAATATTGAGTTTCTGGGACGAGTTGATAATCAGGTGAAGATTCGCGGCTTCCGCATTGAACTGGATGAAATCGAGAAGCTTTTAATTCAACACCCAGATGTCAAACAAGTAGCTGTAATTGCCCGTGAAGACATCAGGGGTGATAAACGGCTTGTTGCTTATATAGTCCTGAATCAAAAGCCAGAAGCGATTGTTGCTACCCTCAAAGGCTTCCTTCAAGAAAAACTGCCTAATTACATGGTTCCCGGGGTATTTGTCATTTTAGATTCTTTACCCCTCACTCCAAATGGTAAAGTAGATCGGCAAAATCTGCCAAAGGGCGATCGCACACGTCCCGACCTCGAAGAAGCCTTTGTCGCACCTCGTAACCCAATTGAAGAAACGCTAGCGGGTATCTGGACTGAATTATTAGGTTTTGAGCAGATTGGAATCCACGACAATTTTTTCAATCTGGGGGGTCATTCATTAATAGCAGTTCAAATCCTTTCCCGCCTACGCGAGATTTTTCAAGTCGAGTTATTTTTTCATCACATCTTCGCCAATCCTACCATAGCGGGTTTAGCTCAACTCGTCCAACAGTACAGCAAAAGCTCAAAACAGCAGTTGCACTGTCTTACCATGCAACCGATTTCACGCTCAGGAAACCCCTAGCTATCTAATTGGTGTTGTTTGCAGGTAAACTGAAAAACACCTACCAGCAGACATTCCTCCGTGATAGTAAAGTTACCTAGCCACCGCCCACAAAGACATTTCCCGGATGCCAAACGAATA
>NZ_JBWQXL010000098.1:0-3481 GCF_056620565.1 Nostoc sp. LEGE 12454 | reverse complement strand
ATTGTCCATCGCCATTGCTCCCACCTACCTTGATATTCATCATCTAATTTCAGTAGTTTTGATAATAGCCATCCATGTTCAAAAGTTGATTTGAGTACCATTGGTGTTATCTTTAATAAACATTTGCCAATGGCAGAGGCATTAGCCTCTTAAATCTTGACTTCTGGAATAGCTTCTAAATTGACCATTGACGATAACTCAGGAATGACTATATTTGATTGTGATTTGTTATCTGGAGATTGAGTCAGTAGTTTAATTAACCATTTTTCAGTCTGCATCTGATCCTTTTTATTCCAGCGTACATTTAATCTTTGGGCTGGTTTAATAGGATGTAATGCTAAAACTACGAGTTGTATTTGGTTAGGAGTGACTGAGTATTGTCTAGCCGTAGTCCACAGCTTCACCCGGTCTTGCCAGCTTAAATGTGGATGGCGTATAGCCCATTCATAAAGCCTGGGAATACCTTGTTTAAATGCTATATTTGTTAATACTTGAATAAAGTGCTTGTCGTCATTAATTGCAAGAGGTGCAATAACTGGATTATCGACTAATAACTTTTTCCGAGATTGAAAAATTTCCGGTGCAAGTTCCTGTATTTGATCAACCCACTGAGCAATTTGAGGATAGGCATTTAATAAAGGTTCTACAGTCAGTCCTAAAAATAGTTGTCTCATCACCAAAGAGAAGTTATCTGCAACTATAGAGTCAAAGGCAGAGCGATTTGGATGATATTTTTGACTGGGGAATAGGACTTGTTGTTGTGTTTTAGTAATTTGTTGAATATCGGCAAGATTAATTACTGGCATGGTTGGGAGAATATAACATCTCTCCCATGCAGCGGTAAGCTGCAAATTAATTACTTCGATTAATTATGCTTCAATACAGATATACAGCGTATTGCCGGTTGCAGGAAGTCCAGTTGCAGGAAGTAGAAAATTTAGTTACAAAGCTACGCACCAATTGGGTTTTAATGTTGATAGTTGAAGGCTGATGTAATTAGGCAAGATAGCCAGGGCAAGCGTATGTTTAATAGGAGTAAGTTTTTTGATTGAGATTATTAGAGTTCGTGCTACACCGGGGCAAATTGAGCAGATGCTACAAGAGTTAAAGTTTTATATTAAGGTAGCGGTAGATATTGAACATCGGATTCTGGCTGGGGGAGGTGAAATGCACTTTTACTGTGAACAGGCGTTGCTAGAAGATGGTAGTAAGCAGAGTGATATTTGGGCTGCTAGTTTTAGACCTGATACACAACAGATAATCTATGAGTCTATGGTTAATCTCCGTCCCCGACAGAATCGTTCAATGGAAATTATGGACGTTAAGATTAGAGAACAGGTTGCCGCAATTATTATGGAGTTTCTGGGATGAATAGTGGCTTAACTTATGAGCAAGAAACCTTTGTGCAAGATAGTATTCCTGTTAGATTGGAAAAATTGGCAACTAATTTAGCACGGATAAGTCAAATTTTCAGTGAGTCTACACATGAGGATGTGGTCAAAAGCCTGATTAGAGAGACTATGTATTTTCTTGAGTGGATAGCCCCAGATATAGATATTGACAATGCTTTTGAGTTAGCAAACTTAGGAAGGTTTCTCACACGCTGGCTGTTTAAGTGGGAACAAGCTTGGAATGACACAGATGCTAAAAACCAGATTATTCAAGAACTTGGCATTTGGTCAGACAGTGTTTTGCAAATGTCAAAATTACCTGCTGTACAACAATCCTAATTGATAATGACTCAATCCCAACCTCCATTACCACAACCCAAACTAGAATCTGCTGGCATTACCTCTGACCAGTATTTTGAATTTACTCCAGAAAAACTAGAACTGAGTAACGGATATTTGGGTTATGGTGGACAAGATCAACTTGGGTTTCATTTGTCTGTTCTCACCAACATGGGATTGTTGACAGCAGTTCGACATACAAATTTGTCGCTGTGGCTAGAAGCACTCAAAGGTGTGGTCACAGAAAAACTACCGACTGTCAACGCCCAACCAGAAGTAGCAGAGGCAATGCTCAATCGATTTAATCGGGCGATTGCAGACTTGGAGGCAGTGATTGAGTATCTGGAACAATAAAATCTGGAAGTTGAGCGATGTCTACGACGATGCTTGTGTCAAACATCAGGTGTAGCAATGGGCTACGTTTTGTCGGAGGCGATGGTCTCCGACCGACCGGAGATCATCGCATCTAACAACAGTAATCCCATTTGCTTCAATAAAGCAATGTTACCATCAGGGCAACCATGTTGAATTAGGCACTTGGCACAGCCAGTATCGCAATTACAATCTCGTGCGATCGCCTTAGCAGCACTAGCAAGTTTTGGCAGATGTTTAAACACAGCTTCAGCCGCACCATTACCACCATCACTGGTATCATAGAAATAGCCTGTGTAATTGTTATTTTCCCCTAACTCCTTCACTACTGTAAAATTCACCTGTTTTGGGTCAACTCTAGCCACCAGCTGTAACGCTCTCATAATTTGATGCCCAAAGCTGTGGATAGCAATCAAGGTACTGGAATATTCCCACAACTGTTGATAGCCTGGTGGAATCGGTTCTCCACTGCGGGTTAAATTGGTTCTAGTTTCTTTGGCATTGTGCTGGAGGTATTCCCGCGCACTTGAGTTAATCGCTACTTTGACCATTGGTGCTGAAAATTGAGTACGGAAAGGCTGCTCAAACTTTTCTTCTGACAGGGTTTTCACAATTACAGCTTTGCGTGTGAGTTTGCTACAAAGTGGACAACGATGTTCTTTAGGTAGCGGCTCTTTATAGTTAAGACACCGCTTGTTCAAACAAGTCTGTTCATAGATTTGGTTCATTAAACTGTAACCAGTGGTAATGTGTTTAACTTCACCAAAACTAAGTGACAGGGTTAAGTATTCCTGACAATCATCAACATCACTGACTTGAGAAAACAGCAATGGTAACTTCACCGGATCAGTTAGCACTGTTAGACTGCTGGTTTCTGATTCTGTAACTGCAACTGTAAACAGTGAGCTATCTGCTGTCTGTTTTAAAATTGCTTGCTTGCTGTTCAAGTCAAGGGAGATGCACTGATAAGTCAGCATTCGTCCATTGGCATCTTGTCGTTTGTAGATGGCTTGGGGATGGACTTCCCGGTGAGCAATATCTTCTGAGATTTCCTCTAGTTCTTCCCCTGATTCTGCATCTACTAGCTTGATGGTAGTTTGGGATAAGCCACCCCGAAAGTTAACATCTTTATGGGGATAACCCTTTGCCCACAGTCCATTACGACCTTTATTTAGATGCCCTTGGGCTAACAGGAGTTTTGCTACCTCATAAGCTGCTGTGCCAAAGTAGTGCTTGATTTTATTAGTAGGAATACCAGTTTCTGCGGCTGCACACATCAAATGTTTAGCAGCAAAGATGGGATATTCGTCGTTAAAGAAGACTTCCTCAGCTTCTGGCGATACCAGCATTTCTGGATGTTCTGCTACATAGCAGTCAAT
>NZ_JBWQXL010000097.1:0-4529 GCF_056620565.1 Nostoc sp. LEGE 12454 | reverse complement strand
AAGCAGGCTACCAGTTTTGACCAGTTGCGTCCTTTGCGGGTTAAAGAAAATAAGTATCGCTGAAATGCTTATCTAATATAAGTTTCAGCCTTAGCGTACAATTTTCCCGTTTTGGCACGGTGACGCCAGTGACATCATCTTGTTCTTGGTATTCTTCATGAGTCATCAGAGCATCCACATCTATCAACCCCAAAAAAGACACCTGCTGTCCTTGTCTTTGCAGTTGATGAGCCATTTCAAAGGCTACCAAACCACCAAAACACCAGCCTCCAATTTGGTAAGGGCCTTGTGGTTGCACAGTTTGTATCGCTTGGATATAATCAGCTGCCATGTCTTCGACGCGATCGCGAGGTTTCTGTTGTTCATCTAAACCTTGTGATTCCAATCCATAAAATGGCTGCTCTAAACCGAGATGATAAGCCAAATCGCGATACCATAGGACCGTGCCACCACCCGGATGAACGCAGAACAAAGGTCGTTTAGAGCCTTTCGCCTGAAGTGGAACCAGTGTAGACCAACAAGGAGAATCGGCTTGTTGATGAAGAAGATTTGCTAAGTATTCAACAGTTGCATCTTGGAAGATTGATACTAAGGGCAGAGTTTTGCCAAATTGCTGCTGAATCCGAGCTATGAGGCTGATAGCCAACAAAGAATGACCACCGAGGTCAAAAAAGTTATCCCGGATTCCGATAGGATGGACATTTAAAATTTCCTCCCACACTTCCACCAGTTGCAGTTCTAGAGTATTACGGGGAGGAACAAAACTGGCTTTCATCCTAAGTTCCATATCCGGTGCGGGCAGGGCGCGGCGATCTACTTTGCCAGTGGAGGTAATAGGCAGAGCATCCAGCATCACAAAAGCAAAGGGCATCATATAATTAGGTAGCTTTTGTTTGAGGAAGCGGCGTAATTCATCATCTGTAGGTGGATTTTGGTTGGCAACAACATAGCCTACAAGACGTTTGTTACCAAAGCTATCTTCATGGACAATGACTGTGGTTTCTTGCACTTGAGGGTGTTGGTTCAATACCCCCTTAATTTCGCCTAGTTCGATTCGGAAGCCTCGAATTTTTACTTGAGTGTCACCTCGACCTAGAAAATCAATATTTCCATCTGGTAAGTAACGGGCTAGATCGCCTGTTTTATAAAGGCGTTCGGAATTAGAGGATTGGTCTTCTGTTTCCCCCCTGCTCCCTTGCTCCCCTGCTCCTCTGATTCGACCAAAGGGGTTTGGGATAAATTTCTCTGCTGTTAACTCTCTTGCGTTAAGGTAGCCTCTAGCTAAACATTTCCCAGCAATATACAATTCACCCACTACACCAATGGGTACAGGTTGGAGGCATCGATCTAGGATGTATATTTGGACATTACTAATGGGTCGGCCGATAAATACTGGCAACTGTGTATCTTCTAATACTAATTCTGACAATTTATAGTTGGTTACTGCTATCGTTGCTTCACTGGGGCCATATGCGTTAATTAATAGTGGGGGTTTTTCTAGGTTGTAGCGACGCAATCCTTCATCTATAAACCTTTGCCACAGTTTGACTTTTTCCATCTGCATTTCTTCTCCCCCAACAATCACCAGTCGTAATGATCTAGGTAGAGCTTCATTGGTCGCAGCTAATTCAGATATCAACTGATGCCAGTAAGCCGTTGGTAGTTCTAATACTGTCAGTTGCCATTCGTGACATTTTTGGACAAATGTGGAGGCATTCAACATTTCATCGGTACGTAGCACCAGTGTTGCACCACAACTGAGGGGATTATAGATTTCATCAACTGCTGAATCAAAACTGATAGATGAAAATTGTAAGATGCGATCGCTACTGTTGAGTTCATACAAAACCGTTGTTGCCGCAATGAAATTCACCAACGACTGATGTTCAATCGTTACGCCTTTTGGTTTCCCTGTAGATCCAGAAGTATAAATTACATAAGCTAAATTACTTGATTTAACGTCGGTGACTAAATTTTCCTCACTTTCAGTAGCGATAGCTTGCCAATCAGTATCTAAATAAATGACCTGTGCCTGATTCTTCGGCAATGAGTCCGCCAAATGTCGTTGAGTTAACAGAACCGACATTTGAGAATCATCCAACATATAAGCTAATCGTTCAGTAGGTAATCGCGGATCTAAAGGGACATAAGCCCCGCCAGCCTTGAGAACCCCCAGCATTCCCACTATCATCTCTAAAGAACGCTCGACGCAAATACCGACTAGTACCTCTGGTTTTACTCCTAAATTTTGCAGATAGTGCGCTAGTTGATTGGCACGGGTATTCAACTGCTGATAAGTCAACTGAGTATTCTCAAACATTACGGCCACAGCATCAGGCGATCGCTCTACTTGCTGCTCAAATATCTCATGGATACATAAACCTGCGGTATACTCGGTTTGAGTATCGTTCCACTCAATGAGTAGCTGATATTTCTCATCGGCCGTTAGCCAAGGTAATGCTGTCACAGGTTGCTGGGAATTAGCAACGATGCTCTCTAACAACGTCTGGAAATGTCCCATCATCCGCACAATGGTACTACTATCAAACAAATCACTGTTATATTCCCATTCCGCTATCAGTTCTTGCTCAGTTTCCTTGATTGTTAGTGCTAAATCGAACTGAACTGTAGTGTATTCCCATTTCAAAGGACTAAGTTTCAGACCAGGTAGTTGCAGTTCTCCCATAGACGCATTCTGCAAAGCAAACATGACCTGGAATAAGGGATGATAGCTCAAAGAACGCTCTGGTTGCAGTTCCTGAACCAGTTTTTCAAAGGGCAAGTCTTGGTGAGCATAGGCATCTAAAGCCATGTGCCGCACTCGTTCCAGTAACTCTAAAAAACTGGGATCTCCTTGCAAGTTGGTGCGTAACACCAAGGTATTGACAAAAAAGCCAATTAAAGATTCAACTTCTTCATGGTTCCGGTTAGCGATCGGGGAGCCAACAACAATGTCTTCCTGATTGCTGTAACGTGATAGTAAGAGTGCGAATGCCGCAAGCATTGTCATAAACAGAGTAGTTCCTGACTGTTGGCTCAAATGCTTTAACTTTTGTGTCAGTTCTCGATTGAGTTCACAGTACTCGGCGCTACCTCGAAAAGTCTGCACTGGCGGACGCGGGCGATCGGTGGGCAGTTTTAATAATGGCGGTATCCCAGCTAACTGTTGTTGCCAGTAATTAAATTTAGCTTGATAGACTTCGCCACTGAACCATTTTCGCTGCCAGTGGGCAAAGTCGGCATACTGAATCGGTAACTTTGGTAAAGGAGAAGGCTCTTTAGCACAGCAGGCTGTATAGAGAGTGGACAACTCGCGGGCGAATATCTCCATCGACCAACCATCACAAACGATGTGGTGCATTACAATTAGCAGTACATGGAATTTTTTGCCCAGGCGCAGCAACGATCGCAGCAAGCAATCGTTTGCCAGATCGAAAGGGCGTTGCGCCTCCTGTGTCGCTAATTGCCGTACTTGGGAAAACTGCTCCTCTGCTGGTAAATGTTCTAAATCTACCACAGACAGAGACATGGCTAAGTGAGGATTAATTACCTGCACTGGGGAACCATCCATGCTGACAAAAGTGGTACGTAGGACTTCGTGACGTTGGATAATTTGGACCATCGCTTGTTCTAGGGCGGCTACCTCAAGGCATCCGGTCACTTGCCACAGGCTAGGCACTTTGTAGTCAAAACTCTCTTTGTCCAGTTGGTCAAGAAACCACAGTCTTGCTTGGGCAAAAGACAGAGGAATTGCTTGCTCTCTAGTAACTGGTAAAATTGGGGGAGCTTGAGTATCATTGTCTGTTGCAGAGATTAGCTGTTGCGATCGAAGCTTTTTCAATACGAGTTCTCGTTTTTCTGGTGAGAGTTTGTTAAGACGTTGTAGCAAATCGCTCATGAAACTGTTCCGTAGAATAAGTGAAATACAAGTCAACTATGTGGTATTCAACAAGAAAGGCAGAGGGCAGGAGGCAGGAGGCAGGAGGAATACTGTTTTCGCCTTCTGCCCGTGACCAGAGGGAACATGGGTCTGAGTCCCCCACCATAATCTCTGATTTGGTGGACAAGAATTGGGCGGGGTTAAAGCCCCGTTCAAATTCTTCCCTTCTGCCTTCTGCCCTCTGCCTCCTGCCTTCTTTACAAAAGTAACTGCTGCTTCAGTTCCTCATCTGATAACTCATCAACCTCACCTAAAATCTGCTCTAGTGCGTCACGTTCCGCTTGCTCAAATTGTTGAGCAATAACTCGTTCAGCTAGTTCGGCAATGGTCGGACTATCAAATAAGTAACGCAGGGGTAACTCAAAAGCAAAGGCTTTGCGTAACCGTGAAATCACTTGAGTTGCTAGTAAAGAATGTCCACCAAGCTCAAAGAAGTTGTCATGAACGCTTACCTGTGCTAGTCCCCTAGCTATCTAATTGGTATTTTAGGGCTTGAGACTCAAGCACAGAGAGAATTTCTGTATGTTGATTGACCAAACCTTGTATTGCGGTAATTGGATCATGGTGAAGGCGATGTTTGCGTTGGCGA
>NZ_JBWQXL010000096.1:0-4682 GCF_056620565.1 Nostoc sp. LEGE 12454 | reverse complement strand
ATGTGACTAAACGCTTTGCTTATTAGCGTACTACTCAACACATTTCATGCTCCTATTTAGTGCATCACTCTTACTACAGTAAAATAATCTGTATTCTTAAGCACAAAATTAGATGCGCTTACCCTGCAACTATCTTATAATACCTCTAAACTACAGTAAATCTCTCGGTTTACCGAATTTAATAGAGGAGGAAAATTTTGAGAAACAAGCGCCAGCATACTTGGAAGCTAAACAGATATATCAGGAAACAAGTTCACACTCGTACTGTTAAAGCTTGGCAAGCTATAAGAAACTGGGGGTTTATATCCCTATTTTTGGCGGGAGTAAGCTTAAGTATAGTGATGAGTGCTTGCTCTGGAGCTAATGTTGATAACACTGGTAATAGAATCGCCACTTCAGAGCGTGATGTAAACCTAACGTTTGTTTCTTACTCAGTGACAAAGGCTGCATACGAGCAAATTATTCCACAATTTGTAGAAAAATGGAAAAAAGAGCATAACCAAAATTTGAAGTTTACTGAAAGTTATGATGGGTCTGGTTCTCAAACCCTAAATGTGATTGATGGTTTAGAGGCTGATGTGATACACCTGTCACTAGCCCTTGATGTTGACAAACTGGTTCAGACAGGTTTTATTCAACCGGGTTGGGAAAAAGAAGCACCAAATAATGCAATTGTGACCCAATCCGTAGGTGCGATCGCTACTCGTGAGGGGAATCCCAAAAATATTAAAACATGGACAGATTTGACAAGACCAGGAGTGAGCGTACTGACAGCTAACCCGAAAACATCTGGTGGTGCGCGATGGAACTTCTTAGGTTTATGGGGTTACGTAACAAAAACTGGTCAGGATGAGAAGCAAGCATTAGATTTTACTTCCAAAGTTTATAAAAATGTACTTGTCCTGCCCAAGACTGCTCGTAATGCCAGCGAATTGTTCTTTAAACAAGGTCAAGGGGATGCTTTACTCAACTATGAAAATGAAATGATTTTATCAAAACAAAAAGGCGAAAAGTTCTCATATATTGTCCCTAATGTGAATATATCTATTGATAATCCAATTGCCGTGGTAGATAAGAACGTCGAGCAACACGGGACTCGGAAAGTTGCAGAAACATTTGTTCAATATCTCTATACCCCAGAGGTACAACGGGAATTTTCCAAAATAGGATTTCGTCCTGTGAATAATACGATTGCAAAAGAATTGGGCAGCAATTTTCCTAAAGTTAAAACCCTGTTCAAAGCAGAAGATTTAGGAGGATGGGACAAGATTCAGCAGCAATTTTTTAATGAAGGTGCTATTTTCGATCAAATCCAAGCTCAAAAGTCTTTAAAGTAAATAGGTCAAAATTTTCAGAGACTTTGCAACCTACAAGATTAGGAACGTAGACCATAAGCGAATGGCACGCTTGATAAGCGTAAATTCCTGGTATTCCTGGGTTTTGGGTGTGGGGTGTAGGGTGTGGGGAATTAAGAATGTGTTGAACTGCTTGACGTACTCGCATTTAATTGTCTTAAACATTACACCCAACACCCTACCCCCAACACCCTGCCCTGACGACGTTTCATCTTTTCTTAGTGCCATTCGACCATAAGCTATGTTAGAGAAAAGCTTATGGTCTACAATCTTAGATAAATATTCAAGCAAAAATTACTATTTAAAGAGCTTGAAGGCTTTGCGATCGCAGTCAAAATGTTGCTATCAAAAGATAAACCCCCAAAGTGACGGAACTCAGCACCTTATTACCAGCAACCATGTTCTGTGTCCCGCCAAGAAAGAAGCTCAAAGTCGCTGATGCCATCTGCGATCTGCTGGCTGATGCGGGCTTCTAAACTTTGTAATGCCAACTTCAAGATTATTCGTTTTTTGCGTAAAGTACGAAACTTGAGGTGAATAGTATTATATAACGGTATCTACTATGAATAAACTGGGGACAACAATAAAAGTCTCCTATATAATTTACTTCTAACAAAACTGCTCTGGCTTACATCTAGGGCAGTTTTATATTGCACGGTAGAAGCCAGATTCTTAACTGCACTCAATGGTGAATCATATACACCCCCAGTACTCACAAGGGTTTGCATATCAAGGCTAAATGCAACTTTACTCGCAAATTCTGAGTGTGCAGTAATGGTATCAAGCAACTTAAGCGCGTGTAAATCCCAAAGCTTTATTGTATGTAGGCCTAGCCCGTCGCAGACATCGTCACTTCCACTAGAGAATCGATTGGGGAGGCGATGGACTATGTATGCCCCGCCTAATAGAACGATATCTACTTTAAGGGGCTGTGAGGCTCCTGCATCGTTAACGCTATGCTATCGGTGTCGCTTACTTCCCTTATCCCCAGCTTCCCTGGCATCTACACATTATGGTCCTGTACTTCGTTCCTCTGGCAGCGATCGCAGCATATAAAGGCTATGCCTTGAGCAACTATGTTACCTTTTTCAACTTTAGAAGCTCTACCTATTGAGCGACAACGAGTAGAGGATTCATAATTTACAATGCAGCCAGGATTTAACTAATTGATAGTTATATGCTGGCTGCCTAATAAAACTTATAGCATCAACAGAGAGATATTATAGAACTCAATTAATTGTGTCTTTGAAATTTATCCAACCAAATGAAGATTATGACTTTTAAACTTGCATTGTGGGTACTGTGGGCTGGATTTATCGCCTATATTTTATTGTTGGCACCGCCTTTGCACTTAAATGAAACGTTAACGCTGTTGAAAAATATATTTACTCTTCAGTGGGCTGCTATTAATCCAATTATCCTTTCTTTATTTTCTCTAGTGGGTATTTGGCTATTAATTTACAGTAGTTTATTGTTTATTGATGGCAGGATGCAACCGATTCCTTTTTGGCCTTTTGCCCTAGCGTCAGTGGGTTCAGGTGTAATTGGTCTTTTGCCGTATCTGGCTTTGCGTAAACCTAATCAACAATTTTCGGGACAAAAGGATGTTTTTTTGAGTCTGCTGGATTCTCGCTTTTACGGTATCGTCTTAACTTTCAGCACAGTTGTTTTGCTTGTCTATGGTTTTGCTTTCGGTGATTGGGGAGATTATGTGCAGCAGTTTCAAAACGATCGCTTTATCAATGGTATGAGTTTGGCATTTTGCCTGTTTTATCTTTTATTTCCTACTGTTGTTGGTGATGATATGGCTCGTCGCCGTTTCCCTGATGCCCAGGTATTTTTAGCAGTGGTGTTTGTTCCCTTACTCGGTTCTCTTGCTTATCTTTGCCTGCGCCCACCACTAGTGTCATCAATTATGCGTGAAGAATCATTAATAACTAATCGCTAAATATCGGTATTTTTCAATAGTTCTGTGACTCAAGATTGGGTGGGCTGGGCGATCGCTTAAGTTGGCTTTAAGAACCTGTGAACTAATTCGCCTGCCAATCGCTTTTGAGAATCCCATAGTCAACAATATCTACGTAATCAACCCCATTGAAATCTATTGTCTGACGGCGACAAAACTCATAAACCATACCAATTTTTTGCAAAATTTGTGCTGATGCGGGATTATGGGAAAAGTGTCCCGAATGAATGGGGTGGAGCCGCAATACCTCAAAGCCATATCGCAATATTTCTGTATATTTAATCTCAGAAAAATCGTTAAAAAATAAAAGTTTTAATTTATACAAGGTGTAGGAGAATAAATAATGGCGTGGGTGTATTTGTTGATTGCAGGGTTATTAGAGATTGTATGGGCAATTGGTCTGAAATATTCACAAGGCTTTACTAAGCTGGCTTTCAGTATTCCCACAGTTGTTTGTATGATATTGAGTTTTTTCTTTTTATCGATAGCACTACGCACATTACCAGTAGGTACTGCTTACGCCGTTTGGACTGGGATAGGGGCAATGGGTACGGCTTTATTAGGGGTATTATTATTTGGTGAACCTGCTTCTGTAAAGCGTTTTATTTGCATTGGCTTAATTTTGGCAGGTGTACTGGGACTCAGGTTAGTATCAAGTCGTTAATCTTGCCAGACAGAAGCCTGACTTTTCCTGTTATCTTTTTAACGCCAATATTTCAAGCGATCGCTTGATTAAACGCCTTTGCGGAACATGATAGCCATCCCGATCGAGCAACAGGAACGGACAACACGTGATAGGTAATTATTTTTCAAACCGTTGTTCTTGCTGTGGTTGCTGTTGGCGTTGAGTGGGTTGGAGTTTTTTAAATAAAGTTGGTGGTGTAGCTTGGCGAAATGCACCACAATAGTGCATGGTCATAACTGCTTTGAAAGCCCAATGGTCTGATGGAACATCAGTAAAAGGATTTGGTAAAGTTTGGGCAAGATTTTGAACGCAAGCATTCACAACTTGGTTTGATGTTGCTGGAGCTTCAGTTACAGGTTCTTGAGATTTAGCAGGAGTAACAAAGCTAGTAGTAGCTAGTACTACGAGTGTAACTAAAATTTTGTACTTCATAATTTGAATTTTCTAGAGATGGCATCTAAGCCTATCTTAGTTTGCAGACAGCAGCCCAGGAACTAGAAGAATTTTGCCCTTCCAGATTCGACTGTTAGCTATGTAGTTGCAGATTTGTTAGCGGGACTTAAACAAAAACTAAGCCCAAATAAAGCCTAAACTGGCTTTATAAGCAGCAAACACGTCACGGTTAAGGGTCAACCAATCGAAAAATCGATAAGACATAGCTGTTTTAAAAGCTTCT
>NZ_JBWQXL010000095.1:0-5120 GCF_056620565.1 Nostoc sp. LEGE 12454 | reverse complement strand
GAAAGATGTTACTCGAAGCTAAAAAGGTTAAGCGCGTAACATCTCAATTCATGTCCAAAAGTGGCGCTAAAGAAGCGGCTAAAAGAATGAAAGCTCTCAAAAGCACTGCTGCTAATGCCAAGAAAGTACAGGATGCTTTCTTCAAAAAAATGCCTGGTGGTGCTACTCCTAAAAATAGTGGTCTTGCAGGGGGGCAACTACTAGGGATTGTTCTTCAGGGAGGATTAGCAGCAGCAGTAATCCACAGTATTCTCGTTCAGAATTTCATAAATGACACAGTAGACAGACAGTTTACTAATTTAAACAATGACCTTTCAAAGAACCTCACATTGCTGACAACTTTGAACTCAAGAGTAAAAAATCTTGATACAAGAGTTAATGAATTCAACAGAAAAATCACCAAAGAACTTGATGCAAACGCTAAAGACTATGCACAGTTAAACAAGCAAACAGAAACTATTGCCAAAAATGCAGTAGATGCTAAAAAACAAAGCAATGATGCGCTGTATGAAACGCGGGAAGGCAGAAAGATTGTAACGGGACTAGCGGAAGCCGCCAGAAAATTAGGAAACGATGCTTTGTATGAAGCACGAGCAAACAAGCGCGAAATTGATTCAAAAATCACCTCAATTCAACAGCAAGTTAATAAGCTTGCAACCGACGCTAACCAAAAGTTTCAGCAACAGATACAAGTAACTGTTGACAATATACAAAAAGGGCTGGCTGAAGCTAAGGCACAAGCAAAAGTTGCTACCGAAACTAATGGCGTACAGTCAAACTTAATTGCCACAGTGCAAAATACGATTAAAACACTGGATACTAAGTTTGTTGATTTAAAAAACTCCGTTGTTCAAATAGTAAATAATAAAGTTCAACCTTTAGAAGTCAAACAACAGGCAACAGACCAAAAGCTTGGCGTGACAGTTACAAGCATCGAAGGTACTGTTGCTGGGTTGAAGCAAACATACCAGCTATCTTATGAAGCTCAAGCTGCTAAATGGAATGCTGATTTAAGCAAGCTGCAAGGGAAAGTTGGAGATATCCAAACAGTCACCCAATCGAGTGGTTACAAGTCAGCGACTGCGGATTTAGCTAAGGATATTAATCAGATTAAACAAGAAATTCCAGCCATCAAAAGCGACATAAATAGCAGTCAAGCAGAAATTACAAAAATTGATACAAAGTTAAGGGAACAAGAGAAAGTGAATAGTGCAGCACTTCCAAAGCTCGATCAGATTCTTGGAATATTGCCATTTATCCCAGCAAGGGCAGCAGCGGCGATTAGACCGGATATCCCAACAATTCCACAAATTGAGCAAGCGGCGGCTACTGGTACGTGTCGGACGACCCAGCCTGGGGGCTGTATGAATAGAGCCTTAAAAGATAATGCAGCAGATATTACCAACAACAGCAACACTAATACAGCCAATATTTTAGATGCTGTAAATACTGGTGCAAACGCTGCATTGTTAGCGGGGCAGGAGACAATTTTACAAAGATTAGGCGATCAGTTACCAGGTGGTATCGGCGGTAAATTATCAAGATTTGCTGAATGGATGCATCTCGATAGAGTGCTAAATATTTTAATCCTTGCTGCAACTATCCACAATGGGCTAATGCTTTCTAATGATATAGGTCAAACGTTGGTTGGAGCGCTTAACAATGTCCTGCAATTAATCGGGTTAAAAAAAGAAGATGGCAGTGCTTTTGATATTGGCTCCGTCATCAATAGCTCTATTGAAAATCTGATTAAGGGAGCTATCGGAGCGGAAAACTATCAACAACTAACAACAGTTTGGGCGAAAGCTAACCGCATTTATCAAGCAACCACTAACGTTCTCAATAGCTTTCAAAATCTTACTTCAACTGTTCTCAATGGGTTAGAGCTAGTAGCAGGGCAAACGGGTAAAATCGGTAACGCTTTAAGAGCAAGCGGGGAAGTTTTGGAGTCAGCTTATCAATGGATGAATCCTCAACCAAAAATCAACCGCGTCACTAACTTCTTAGAAGGGCTGCAAAATGGAGCATCAACCATCCAACAAGTTACTCAAGTACCTCTAGATACAATCAATGCTATTACGGAGTTACAAACAGCTAATACAGATTTTATTAAAGCGATCAAGGAAGATGATAAGCCAGAAAATAAAGGCGTGACTGTAGAAGAACCCGCAAAGTTAGCAGAAGGAAAGGCATTAGCAAAAGAACTGTCTAAAGGTCTTGAATTACTAGGAATAGATTTGGAGGCAGATGAAGACTAATGGCATTACCTCCTGATTTTAATCACTGGGAGCATCTACAAGATATGCTCAGGCTTTACCACAACAAACTAGTTAGGCAATACTTCAAAAATCAACCAGATGCTGATATTTCAACACCTAAGCCAGCATTAAAGCAAGCTTGTTTAATAGATGATGCTGATACTGTAGCTATGACTCAGTTACGTTTATGGCTATTTGAAATTACTGTCGGTCACGCTCAATCTTTGCAAGCTCCTATTTATGGAATTCCTGTCACAGAATTACAACGAGATTTCAAATTTAAACCACAAATAAAACTTTACTTCAAAGAACCATACGACTTTGAAAAACATGGTGATGGTACAGAGCAAGTACGCGGTGAAATCAGCTTTAGAATCATGAATAAAACTGCTGATACTATTTCAAGGGCTGATGCTGTTGAATACGCTCGTGAAATCAAAGCAGAATTTGCTACTCCTCCATTAATTTGGAAGAAAGGTAAATACAAATGCACCTATATAGACCTAGAGAATGGTTTTGATTTACGCCTATTGTGCATATCTAAAGCTGAGGGACTATCAACAGTTCAATCAGTTCTAAAAATATTGGATAAGACTTACAGCGATAATAATTTCCAATTTATCGAAAATACTAAAGAATACCCAGCTAACCCAGGTACACATCGAGTATATGGAAAAACAGTTAAGAAATTTAGGCAACGTCCGACTGCTGACGTGAAGTTTACCCACGCTCAGTTACTTATCCCTGGACAAGTAAAGCCTGTTAACTTGGTTGGTCTGAACGGACGGCTTAAAAGCGTTATAGAAAATGTGACTGCACCTTAGACCTTTTATTTCTTTCTAATCCTTTTTCGGGAAGTATACTTGTCACTGGTTTAATTCTGGCTAAAACACGGTGCTAGCTTGGGTTGAAACGTAAGTATCAACTTTGTAGGAATTTAGACCAGATGACCAGATACGGTGATATTCGGCGAGCTAAAGAACTAACCGAGGCTTTAACCAAGTTACGCGAGTGGGAAGACAAACCCCTAAAAGAAAAAAGAGCGCTATACAAAGCACAACGCGGTAGTTCAGTAAGGGTCAAAGTTATTCGTACTAAAGGATATGTCGAATCTTTTGAACTCCAAGGTCGTGTATATTTGCCAGTAAAAGTGCTTTCAGATAACCAAACGGGAGGCAATGCTACTACCTTGGCCAAGACAGTCCGCGAAGCAGTACAAACAAGCGGTAGGACTCTTGCAGTCGGCTTTACCCTTCCTACTGGTGGCATCCTTCTTGATGGACTGAGTGGCTATCGCCCAGCGCGCCTATCGCTAACAGATCGTGGGGCAGAGGTCGCCGACAATAATTCACGCATTACCGATCTTGATTACAAGCGGTACGACAACAAAAGTGTCTCATCTCCTTTCGGTTCTAAAGCCGCTGGTAGTGAACCTTATGCAGATGCTGTCGCAGAAATAAGCGATCTTCCAGCAATTAAAGCCTTTGCTCAACAAGAAGGTAATCGAGTTTCATTTATCCCAGAGGTTATCTAATGAGCGTTTTGTTCCTGCCGGATTACCGTGATTTATTAATGGTATCCGCTGGTGATGAACGCAGTATCAAAGGGATGATAACTATCAATCAAGCTTCTGCTGATTGGCTAGCAAGCAAAATGGATACAGGCACTTATTTTGATGTGTTAGATCACTTCGGAATCGACCCGTTTTTGCACGTCAATCCTGTGGAAGATTTGGTTTTCAATCAAGTTATTAATTTAAACCTTTGATATGAGGGAATTACAGCTTGGTAATTCTAGTAACTGGGAGATTATTCATAACGAAAATGTCTCGGCAGTGTTTTTACCTAAAGTTGGGGGCGGGTATAAAACCGTCCCTATCCCTGAAATCTCTATTGCTCTGTTGCTAGATGTTTTTGTTTTAGCAATTCTGGTTTCTACAAATGTCCCAGAAGGCAGAACTTGGAAGTTTGCTGGTAATGTTAGGCAGAAAGTTAGTACCGGTATTGTTTTCGGTGGTTCTCAAGATGCCAGTTTTAACAGAAGATATGCTCTTTTTTTAGACAAAATAAATCTTGTAGTTTTTCCACCAATATCTACTAGTTACAGTATTTCTATTCAAGTACCAGACTGGTTTACTAATGTCAGCTTGACTGTTTGGCGTTACACGGGCCCTGACTATGATTCTGATTTAGCACGGATTGAATCTAAAATTGATGCTCTTTAAGAGATGAAAATTGATATTAATAACGCTCTTACTATCATTCTTGGATTACTTACTTTGGTAGGAGCTATTTACCGATTGGCCCAGGTGGAGGCGAATATCAACGCCAAAATTAACAGAGTTGAAACTAATCTATTAGCATCGGTGGATCAACTCAAAGATAACTTTGTCGATCGGTTGTACACCGTTGAGAGAAAAGTAGACGTGCATCTAACTGAGTACAGTGAAAAGAAACTTTTTGTTGAGTATCGCCTGAACGGCATTGAAAGTATGGTTAAACACAAGTTTGATAGGCTGGCTAACTGGGTTAAGCAGATAGCCGGTTTCCTCAACAAACAATCTAACTTTCAGATCCGCGATGACAAGTTTTAAGCACAAGTATTTATTCCCTGCCTCCCATCCTGAAGAAAAGTTGACCTTCTCCCGCACTATGTCCACTACCTTCTAGCAGGCGTTGTGTAGTGTACGGGCAAGCGGACGCTGTTTTCCCATGTGCATTATCTAGTTTACTCACTGGTAGAGTCGATGGCGGGTATTATCCCGCGCACCTCTCAATTAAATCTGGGCGTGCAAGTTTCCCCGCACCCAGCTTCCGATGTTCCTACTTTGCGGTTTTGCTCATGTGCAGGTAATCATGGCAG
>NZ_JBWQXL010000094.1:0-6502 GCF_056620565.1 Nostoc sp. LEGE 12454 | reverse complement strand
TATTCGTTTGGCATCCGGGAAATGTCTTTGTGGGCGGTGGCTAGGTAACTTTACTATCACGGAGGAATGTCTGCTGGTAGGTGTTTTTCAGTTTACCTGCAAACAACACCAATTAGATAGCTAGGGACTCCACCCGCCTTGAGAATGCCCAATATCCCTACAATCATCTCTAGGGAGCGCTCAACGCAAATCCCTACTAGTACTTCTGGACTGACTCCTAAAGTTTGCAGGTGGTGAGCTAATTGATTAGCACGGGCGTTTAACTGCTGGTAAGTCAACTGCTCTTTTTCAAACACCACTGCTATTGCATTGGGTGTCCGTGCCACCTGCGCTTCAAACAATTGATGGATACACTGGTCAGTAGGAAAATCTGCGTAAGTATCATTCCACTTGACGAGTAACTGCTGCCGTTCGTTTGCCGTCAGTATGGACAATTCCGATATTCGCCGTTCTGGATTAGCGGCAATTTCCTCTAGTATGGTCTGCAAATGCCCTAGCATCCGATGAATAGTAGTTGCCTGAAAGCGGCTAGTATCGTAGCTAATTCTCAAAGACAATTCTGATTTGGGAACGGCTACCACTGTCAAGGGATAATTTGTATGTTCAAAACATTTAAGATTACTAACTTCTAAAGTGTGATTTTCCTTCTGTCTGGAAGTATCTATTGGATAATTCTCAAACACCAACAAGCTCTCAAACAAGGGCAAACCTGGAGGAACTTCACTCAGTTGTTGAATTTCAAACAGTGGATTGTAGGAGTATTGCTCCCGTTCTACTTGCTGTGCTTGTAAATTCTTCAGCCAGGGTAAAAGTTCGGCTTCTGGTGAAACTTCTAACCGCACGGGTAGAGTATTGATAAATAGCCCCACCATCGATTCTACCCCTGAGAGTGTGGCGGGACGACCAGAAACAGTGGCTCCAAAGACCACATCTATTTCACCACTGTAGCGAGAAAGCAGAATCGCCCATGCTCCTTGTACCAAATTGTTGAGGGTTAAGTGATGCTGGCGAGCGAAGTCAGAGAGGACGGTTGTTATCTGGGTTGGTAATTTGAGATACTGCTCATCGTAGATTTGTTTTGGGTGGGAATTATCATTCACCAATCTATCAACTACTAAAGGAGTGGGGGCAGTAAAACCTTGAAGTACTTGCTGCCAAAAGCTCTTTCCTTTAGAGAGGTCTTTTTGCTGCAACCAAGTGATGTAGTCTCGATAGGGACGAGGTGGCTGTAACTGTAAGCGATCGCCTCTAATATTGGCATTATACAAGGTAAAGACTTCTTTGAGGATGATTGGCATCGACCAGCCATCACATAATAAATGATGATGACTCCAGACAAATTGATAATTGCCATCGCTTATGTGAATTAAAGCAAGCCGCATTAGTGGAGCTTTGTCAAGTTTAAATCCTTTGTGGCGATCGCTTGCCAAAAACGTCTCTAAGTTTTGCTGCTGTTCATCGGTCGTGAAATCACACCAGTTATACTCAAACCAAGGTAAATCGACTCGCTTGTTGACTATTTGTAGCGGCTTTTCCAAATCTTCCCAATAAAAAGAACTCCGCAAAATTGTGTAGCGATTTACCACTTGCTGCCATGCTTGTTGGAAAACTAGGACATTTAACTCGCCCTCAAGAGTACAAGTTAGCTGCTCAAAATATACCCATGAGTCTGGAGCGTAAAGGGTATGAAAGAGCATACCCTGCTGCATAGGCGAAAGTTCATATATATCTTCAATATCTTTATCTTTCACTGAACTACCTCCTGTTAGTTCTTTTGACTTCGGCAAGGAATTTATCAAGCTGTTTTTGGCTGAGTTTGGCGCCTGAAAAATCCGAAGGTGTATAGCCTCCAGCATCAGAGGTTTGGCAGTGGGCAATTAGCCTTTGCAACGCTTCTATATATTTAGAAGCCAAATTCTCAATAGTGGCTTGTTGATGAACTTTTTCACTGTAAGTCCAAGTCATTTCCAGCCTGCTTGAGCGAATAAATCCGCTCACTCCTAGCAGGTGGCTGCGTCTGCCAAGTTCGCTCTGTTGGGCTTTCATTTCTTTAGTCAAACCCAGTACCGACGATGCCAACATCACCCGATCAAACTGACCAAGGTAGTTAAAACTTACTTGTGCTGGAGGTAAAGCCTGTATTTGATGTGTCGATTCATCTTGTCGCAAATATCGCCATAGGCCATAACCAATGCCCCGATTAGGGATGCGCCGTAGTTGTTCTTTAACTGACTTTAAAGCTTCTCCTGGATGGTCAACTTCTTCTAGCTCTAAGCGAACGGGGATAATGGTGGTAAACCAACCCACAGTGCGCGACAAATCTACATCCTCAAATAAGTCTTCCCGTCCATGACCTTCAAGGTCAATGAGCAAGGAATGTTCTCCCGTCCATTGAGCAAAACTTTGCGCTAGGGCAGTCAAAAGCACATCGTTAATTTGAGTGTTATAGGCAGAGGGTACATCTTGCAACAGGGCGCGGGTCTGTTCTTCAGTCAAAGAAAGTGACACAGAAGCAGCTGAGGCTATGGTATCATCCTCTTTACCTGAAGGATAGTCTACTGGTAAGGTAGTAATGTTATTAGACTGATTCAACCAGTACTCTAGCTCATGTGTAACCGCTTCTGATTGCGCGTATTCTGTAAGGCGATCGCTCCAATATTGAAAGGAAGTAGTCTTGGATGGTAGTTTGATAGTTTCCCCACGGCTAATTTGTTGGTAGCCAGTAGCCAAGTCTTCGAGCAAAATCCGCCAAGAAATTCCATCTACTCCTAAATGATGGATGATGAACAGTAACCGACTAGGCCGATCCTTGCCTAACTGCAACAGTGCTATTTGTGCGATCGGCCCGGTGGATAGGTTTAAACTAGCTTGAAGTTCATTATCTACAGCCTTAATCGCTGTTTGTTGTTCTGCTGGCGACAGGTGTGACAAATCAATGACGCTGAACGGCACAACTTTCTGGGCGGCGTTAATCTGTTGCCAGTGTTCCCCTTCTTGCACAAACCGCAGACGCAGAGCATCATGATGTAGTAACAATTGTTGTACAACTTGCTGCAATTGCTCTGGTTTCACATCTGGTGGAACCTCTAGCAATGCTGATTGGTTAAAGTAATGAGGTTCCGGCAATTTCTGCTCGAAAAACCACTTTTGGATGGGTGTAAGCGCCACAGAGCCAGTTACTAACCCTTGTTCTGCTTTCACAGAGCGAGTCATGCCTGCCACGGTAGCTAACTCAGCAATAGTTTGGTACTGAAATAGCTGTTTTGGGGCAATTTGGATACCTGCTTGATTGGCACGGGAAACAATTTGAATGCTGACAATGGAGTCTCCGCCCAGTTCAAAGTAGTTATCGTGAATGCCGACTTTTTCTAATCTTAAGATTTCCGACCAAATCGCTGCTAATGTCTTTTCAGTGGTGGTACGGGGGGCAGTAAAGTTATCTTCTACCTTACGGGAGAGGTCAGGAGTTGGTAAGGCGTGGCGATCTACCTTATGGTTGGGAGTCATCGGCAGTGCTGGCAGCAGCATGAAAACCGAGGGAACCATGTAATTTGGCAGCTTCTCTTTAAGAAAATGGCATAGTTCATCGGCGGTCGGCTGCGGCTGGTGTGGAACGATATAAGCTACAAGCCGCTTTTGTCCAGGGATGTCTTCACGGGCAGTCACGACAGTTTGAAATACCTGTGGATGTTGACTTAGCGCCGTCTCAATTTCTCCTAACTCGATGCGGAAGCCGCGAATCTTTACCTGATCGTCAACTCGACCAAGATATTCCAGCGTGCCATCTGCTCGGAATTTTGCTAAATCACCTGTTTTGTAGAGACGAGTACAGGTTATATAAGGAACCGAAATTTGGATAAATTTAACAGCTGTCAGTTCAGGACGTTGCCAATAACCTCTGGCTAATCCGGCTCCGCCAATATGCAATTCTCCGGGAACTCCTATTGGCACTTTTTGCAGATGTCGATCTAAGATATAAACCTGAGCACTGCTAATAGGCCGTCCAATAGAAAGGTCAGTGGCTGCTGAGGAATTGAGGCGTTGTAGGGTTGTGGTAACTGTTGCTTCCGTTGGCCCGTATCCGTTAAATAATTCGGGTGACTGTGGAAAATGAGTAACACTGCTGTGCCAGTGCTTGACTTTTTCTAGTTGAGCTTCTTCTCCGCCAACAATTACTGTTTTAAGACATTTAGGAATCCGAGAGTCTTGGGGAATCAGGTCAGCTACTAACTGATGCCAGTAGGCTGTGGGAAAATTCAAGACAGTTAACTGCCATTCTCGACAACACCGCCAAAATTCGTCACTAGAGTGTAGCATCTGTTCGGTTCGCAGCACTAATGTCGCGCCGACTAATAGACTGGGAAAGATTTCTTCAATAGCCGTATCAAAACAGATGGAGGCAAATTGCAGCAGGCGATCGCATCCTTTAATTCCATATTCATGCGCGGCGGTTATGGCAAAGTTCGCCAATGAGCGATGTTCAATCATTACCCCTTTGGGTTTTCCTGTGGAACCAGAGGTGTAAATAATATAGGCAAGGTTGTCAAGTTGAACGTCACTAGTCGGGTTGAGTGTCCTGTGTTGAGCAATTACTGGCCAATCCGTATCTAAACAGATCGTTGTTTCCAACTGTTGTGGTAGTTTGTCCTGGAATTTTGCTTGAGTCAGCAAAATGTCCAGTTGCATATCTTCTTGAATGTAGACGAGTCGCTCTTTGGGATAGGCGGGGTCAAGGGGAACATAAGCACCGCCAGCTTTGAGAATGCCAAGTAAGCCGACAATCATCTCTAAGGAACGGTCAACGCAGATACCAACTAAGGTTTCTGGTTTGACTCCCAAACTTTGCAGATAGTGGGCTAGTTGATTGGCGCGATCGCTCAATTCCCGGTAGGTTAATTTTTGACCATCCTGCTCTATGGCTATAGCATTAGGCGTTAACTCCACTTGTGCCGCAAATAACTGGTGGACACATTCTCTAGAGGGATATTCCCTATTAGTCTGATTCCATGACTCTAGCAACTGCTCCTGAGTTGCTGTGAGCAACGGCAATTCTGAAACTCGCTGCTCTGGATTGAGAACAATTCCTCCTAGTAAAATTTGATACTGTTCTACCATTTGCTGGATTGTGGCAGCATCAAATAAGTCGGTGTTGTATTCCCAAATAACGGTGATTCCCTTCTTTGTGCCATGTTGCTGGGAATGTGGGATCAGCACGACATCCAAATCGAACTTTGCTGATTTGTTACTGAGGGCTACATTCGGGCTGATGTTCAAGCCTGGGAAACTCAAATCTGGCATTGGGGAATCATGGAAGCTGAACATCACTTGAAACAGTGGATTGTAGCTCAGATTCCGTATTGGCTTGAGAACTTCTACCACCTTATCAAAGGGCAGGTCTTCATTAGCAAACGCTTCTAGACTAACTTGGCAAACTCGACTCAGTAACTCCCGAAATGTGGGATTGCCAGACAAATCGGTGCGTAAAACTAGGTTATTGACGATCATACCAATTAACTTCTCTGTCTGGCGCATCCGTCGATTGGCAACAGCTGTCCCCACGCACAAATCGTCCTGCCCAGTGTATCGGTGCAGCATTACCAGAAAAGCCGCCAGTGTCGTCATAAATAAGGTGACACCCTCTTGACGGCTGAGAGCCATCACAGATTCACACAAGCTGCTGGGAAGCTCTACCCTAATTTGAGCGCCTTGGTATGTTTGTTCTAGCGATCGCGGGCGGTCTAATGGTAATTCCAACAAAGGTGAACTGCCAGATAACTGCTGCTGCCAATAGGCCAATTGGGCTTGGGCTTGTTGACTACACACCCACTCTCGCTGCCAATGGGCATAGTCCACGAACTGGAGCGGCAATTCCGGCAATGGGGAAGGATTACCCAAACAAAAGGCTTGATAAAGTTCTACAAACTCACTCAAGAATACATTATTAAAAGACCAGCCATCATGAACCATGTGATGTTCAATGTGGATTAATAGATGTTCTTGATCGCTCAGTCTCAACAATAACCACTTGACGAGTGGCAGCTGAGTTAAGTCAAAGGGCTTTTGTACTTCTGCTTCCAGCAGTCGTTGAGCTTCTGCTTCCCGCTCAGGCTCAGAAAATGTCTGGAGGTCTACTATTCTTAAGCTGATTAATTCGGCTGGGTGGATTACCTGAAATAATCGTCCATCTATTGCCGGAAAAGTCGTGCGGAAGATTTCATGTCGGCGCACTATCTCTTTGAGGCACTGTTGTAGTACTGTGACATCAAGTTGCCCCGTGAATCGCAGAGTTGCCTGAGCTTGGTAGGCACTACTTTCAGGAGCCACTTGTTGGATGAAGTATACTCGCTCTTGAGCAAAGGAGACAGGTAAGTTTCCTGCCCTAGCTATCTAATTGGTATTTTAGGGCTTGAGACTCAAGCACAGAGAGAATTTCTGTATGTTGATTGACCAAACCTTGTATTGCGGTAATTGGATCATGGTGAAGGCGATGTTTGCGTTGGCG
>NZ_JBWQXL010000093.1:0-7102 GCF_056620565.1 Nostoc sp. LEGE 12454 | reverse complement strand
TTGGCATCACCGTGCCAAAACGGGAAAATTGTACGCTAAGGCTAAAAGCCTTCCCCCATAAGCATCTTAGCCACCCATTTTTCAATAACACCCGTAAGTAAGATTGAGCCTCCTATAGGTGTACTTTGGCGTAGAGACAGCGAAGCTTTCAGAGAGGCAAGATAGGCTGAAAGTATTGCTATGAATGACTTTCAGCCTATAAGATTCTCAGAAATACTAATATTAGTATTTTTAGACTTAGCAATTGCAACAATAGTCAAAATTGACTTGACTTCATTATTCATCTTGCCAGTAATAAGTTGGTTGTATAAATATTTGGCTTCTCCTAATGAAAAAGCTGATGGATTAGCAGCAGCATTAGCCTCATGACCACTTTGCCAACCACCCATATTGGAAAAAATTTCGTACCTAACAAGAGGACGATTTTCGCCACCTACATTAAACCACACGCAACTACGTTCTCGCTCAATGTCAATAGAAACTATCGGAGGAATACATTGCCAAGATGCAACTTGCTTTGACCAAGTTTGAAAATCAGCATAATTTTCACTCTTGATATTCATTTTTTATTTTTATTCCCTTGCTATGAGATTTAGACTTAACGCCTTACAGTAGATGCTCTGGTTGAAAGCCATAATCAACTACAGCTTGAGCTTCTACGCTGTACTCTTGAGCCGGCTTTAATAACCTTCCTGCTTCAGACACAGCAGCCAACAGCATTGCTCTAGTATCTTTTGAAACTTGTAGAAAATCTTCTTCTCCGTGCTGCATTTCAATCAAAAGCGTAGTTTACCGCCGTAGGCATCGCATTTCTTCTATCAAAGTAATCAAGTATTGTTGATTTTCTTGTGGTGAATGCTCCAAAGGGTCATAAAATTTTTTGCTAGTCATTCTCTTTCTAGATCCCCATTCATTATCTAGGTCATCCGTTGGATCGCAATACTGTTCGGGTTTTGCATTTTTAACTCGGAATTGAGTTTTGGGAAAAGTTAAAGGTTTCTTTCCCCTTCCCTTTTCAACTCACCAAGTTAACTAAAAAGTTGATTTAAAATATTGTTTATTTGCCCGGAAAAGCAATAAGAGCAACTGTGAGTAGCTTCATTATAGTTAACCTCAAGGCAGTTTTCCGCACTTTCTAATCTACCAGCTGGGCCTTTGATTTCAATCATTGCTATTTGCTCGCCTTCAGCTTCAATAATTGTTTCTACTCTTGATTCTGGTAGGTTTTCGGGAGAGAGCGAATCTATTGATAAGCCTGTATCTACAACAATATTTGATAAATGATAAATTGATTTACATCCATCATCGGTGCAAAATACTAAACAATTATTCCTCACGTAAATTTCAGTAATTCTCATTGTATAAATCCATGCTTTGATGAGATGATTGTACAAAATTTAAAAATATCCATTTCGTCATTTCGCCTTCTGAATCCCTTTGCCTGCTTCGCCGTAAAGAATTGTATCGCCGGCTTCATCCACAATTTCAATATATCCATCTGGGTGAAAGTGTGGATAAATATAGCGTTTTACGATGCCAACTTGCTGAAATGGCAAGCAATGTTCATCATGCGATTCAAAGATTACGCGATCACCCGGCTTTAATTTTCTTTTCCCCATATATTTTTAAAAACTATCGTACGTTTCATTTAACCCATAATCTACTATTTGTTGAATCGCTTCTAATTGTTTTGGCAAGCAATCTTGGCAATAGTAGTGTGGGTTATCATCCGACCAGTAAATAATATTTTCTTGACCTTTTGGTATTCTCTTTTGGCATTCGTAGCAATCAAAAGCGGTACATTCAATACATTCACAATACCGTACAATTCCAATACACTTTTCCCTAAAATAGTATTTAGGCATGGTAAAATTAAATCTGGCATCTGCCAATAAACTATCAAAATGATTCGATAGAATTTGGCTTGTATTCTTGTATTATATTTTGGCTGTGTGCCTATTGAAACCCTCCAGTTCATATCCATAGTCAAGGCTTGCATAGCAGGCTATAGTGTTTATCAATCGATTTCAATCATTTGAGATTCGCATAAATACCACTTCACTTCCGGCGTATCTTTTGATAGTTCTTCTGTATCAATTTCCCAGTCTTTGGGATAATCTAAAATTTTCAAGCATCGAAATAAATCTCCATCAACATACGCAATAAACGACTCGTAAAAAGTTCCATCTTCTTCGGTAACGGTAATTTCAAAAACAGGATGATTGTCAGGGTTGCTCATAATTAATTCCTATTTGGCAACTTCCCTAATTCTCTTCAAATCCGCGAAATGCTCAGTTTTACGCACACCATCGGCATACTTAACTAAGCAATAAGGTGCGTTTGCTGTGGTGTGTTCAATTATTGTGCAGGGTTGACCTGTTTTCTCGTTTAAATACATAATTCCCTGTTCGTCACTTGATGGATAATCTTGTTGTATTGTTTTTCAGTGCGATGGCTGATGCTTTACCTGAGTGGTTGATTACCCTTATTTTGTTGGTGCAGAGTAGTATGTATTCCCTGCACCAACATGATACGTTTTTACAAAAGTATTTTTTTATTATCACACTTAGTGAGTTATATGCTGAAATTATTCAGAAAAATTTGGTAGGTTTTTTAACGCCAATTGTGCCACAACTTCTGCACGTTGTGACGTTACTTTCTGATACCGTAATGTTGTCTGAATGCTTTCATGTCCCATGAGCGCCCTGAGTTCTTCAATCCCCATTAATCCCACTCGCTCTGTAGCAAAAGTGTGCCGTAGGTCGTGAATACGAATTTCTTGGAGTTCAGGACTATCTCCAATGAACTTAGTCCAAGATTTATGCGCCATGCGGTAAGAAAGGCGGGATACTTCTAAAGTTTTTGGCTGTTGAGCAGTAAACAGTGCTGGATGCTTAGGATGTCTATAATATTCAATGTAGTTATTTAGACTCTTGAGTGCTACTTCACTGTAAAAACACCACCGTTGCTTGTTGCCTTTGCCAACAACCTGAAACTTCCGGGCTTTGAGGTCTATGTCATCTAAATTTAGAGCCAGTACCTCAGCAATCCTAGCGCCACTGGTATGCAACAAACGCACCAATGCAGACAAACGAATATCTTTTTTGATGACACCATACAGGATACTTAATTGGTATGGAGTAAGGTAACGCACAACCTCATCAGTAGCGTGTTCTCCTTGTTCTCGACTAGGTTTGCGTCTTGTGAGATCCGCAACCGGATTGGATTTGAGATATCCCATATCAACAGCAAAACTGAACAAAGCCGTGATTACAGCTTGATGACGGTGGTGGGTCGTATAGGAAACATCAGTTAAATGATTGAGATATTCCATCAAAACTTGTCTGTCGATGATTTCTATTGACCATCGACCGTACTCCTTGAGCAAGGGGATAATCGTAGACTGATATGAACGCAGAGTACTTTTGGCTAGTTCTGGACGTTCTAAAAACTTGGTGGCTAAAGCTGCTAAAGTCATCATTACTTTAGAAGAGCTTTTTACAATTTATTTGAATAAAGGTTTAGATATTAACTTATCATTAACAAATATATTTTCAGATATATTTTGATGATTGTAACAGAACATTCAACGCGACCATTGGGAGAAGAAGGGCTTGCTAATTACGTCCAGAGATTGCGAGGTCAGCTTTCTTTAACCCAAAAAGAGTTGAGTTTCAAAGCGGGAATACATATTCAGACCATCCGCAAAATTGAGGGTGGACAAACGAATAGACTCAATCAAAAGGCTAAAGGTGGTCTAGCTGCGGCGTTGGGAATACCACCGGAGTACCTAGATGCGGCAGCGAAGAAAGTCTCCCCAGAAACAATAACTGCGTTAAAATTTTGTCCTAAATGTTGGACTCCAGGAACTACCCCTGACCAAATGTGGACAGATTTACGGTCGAAGTATTGCTTTGCTTGTGGCACAGCTTTACGGAATCGCTGTGTTAGTTGCAATGAACCAATTATGTCATTGAAATTTAAATTCTGCCCTTACTGTGGCGCGAATTATAAACAAAATCAAACTACTTCTTAAAAACTGAATATCCAGGTATCTAATTGGCAACGCGCGAACTTTTATCTCCGACACAACGACTTCAATTTACTGAAATCCCCGATTCTATCACGACAAGAGATATAGCTCGCTACTATACTTTTAGTAATGACGAACTCAAAGTTATCAAAGAGCGTCGTAGACCACACAATCGTCTTGGTTTCGCCGTACAGTTATCTTACCTACGCTTCCCCGGTCGTGTTTGGAGTCTAGGAGAAATAGTACCAGAATCTGTACTGTTTTATATTGCATCTCAATTAAAGCTTGACCCGACAATCATCACCGGATATTCCCAAAGGGATACAACTCGACGCGAACATCTGGCAGAAATTCAAAATAATTTCGGATTTCATACTTTTAATACATCTACATACAAGCAATTCTCAAAATGGTTATTACCTTTTGCAATATCGTCAGATAAAGGGATGGCGCTTGTGGGAGCGTTGATTGATGAGATGCGCTTGCGCCAAATTATTATTCCAGCTATTTCTACGGTAGAACGTTTAGCCTGGGAGGTCAGACATCGCGCTCAAAAATTAGTATGTCTTGAGTTGACCAAAAGTTTGACAACATTACAAAAGACGGCGCTAGATAAGTTATTAATTGTAGAGCCTGATAAAAAACTGACTGATTTAATTTGGCTACGTCAACCACCAGGTCAGGCTAATCCAAGAAACTTTTTAAAGGTGGTGGAACGACTGGAGTTTATTCGCCATCTCAATCTCGACTCTGGATGCTTGAAACGAGTACACCAAAATCGTCTGCTGCAATTTACTCGAACTGGTGCGAAGTCTACACCTGCTCACCTATCTAGGTTGGATGAATTGAGACGCTATGCTATTTTAGTTGCTTTTCTCATTGAATGGAGTGCTTCATTGGTCGATTATGCCATTGGAATGCACGATAAAATGATGGGTAAATTGTTTAACAAGAGTGAGCATCAGCACGGCGATAAGTTTCAACGCGATGGCAAAGCAATTAATGAAAAAGTCCGATTGTATGCTCAAGTGGGCAAGGCATTAATTGCAGCTAGAGATGAGTCAAATGATGCTTATCAAGCGATTGAATCTGTATTGGATTGGGAGAAATTTATCAGTACTGTTGCTGAAGCTGAAAAATTAGCCAGACCCGCAGATTTTGATTATCTTGAACTGCTTGATAACCGTTATTCACAGTTACGACGGTATACGCCTAAATTGTTAGAGACCTTTGAATTTAAAGCTACATCTGCCAGTTTAGCAGTGATAAAGGCTTTGGAGGTTATTAAAGAATTAAATATATCAGGAGGTCGAAAAGTGCCGGAATCTACGGACACTAGTTTCGTTAAACCTCGTTGGTTAAAACACGTAATTAAGGGCGATACTATTGACCGTCACTACTATGAGATGTGTGCTTTAGCTGAGTTACGTAGTGGTTTGCGTTCTGGGGATATTTGGGTAGCAGGCTCGAAGCAGTTCCAAGATTTTGAGGATTATTTATTACCAGATAGCTCATGGCAGTCAATGCGTTCTTCTAACACTATACCTGTGGCAGTAACAACGGATTTTACTACCTATATTGAACAACGCTCAATCGAATTGTCTGAACAATTAGCGCTTGTTTCTTCAATGATTGTAGAGAATAAGTTGGTAGATGTCAGGATAGAAAACGAGTTGTTAATTATCACTCCTCTCACCAATGCTGTCCCCAAGGAGGTTGATGAATTTAGCAGAAAAGTTCATAGTTTGTTGCCAAGAATTAAGTTGACTGATTTGTTGGTAGAAGTTGATTCTTGGACACAATTTACTAAACATTTTACGCATTTACATTCGGGAGAACAAGTTTCAGATAAAGTTGTTTTGTTAAGTGCCTTGCTTGCTGATGGTATTAATTTAGGTTTAACGCGGATGGCTGACGCAACTCAAGGAATGTCTTTTGAGCGTTTAGCTTGGGTGGCGGATTGGTATATTCGAGATGAAACTTATTCCAAGGCTTTAGCTGAGGTAGTGAATTTTCATGCACAGATCCCATTTGCTGCTTATTGGGGTGATGGCACAACATCTTCTTCTGATGGCCAACGGTTTAAAGCAGGTGGACATCGCAGTTTTAATGAAGAGATCAATGCCAAGTACGGTAAGGATAGAAGCGTGATTTTTTACACGCATATTTCCGACCAGTATGCTCCATTTCACGTTAAGGTAATTAACGCCACGATTAGGGATGCAACTCACGTTTTAGATGGTTTGTTGTATCACGAGAGTGATTTACAGATTCAGGAGCATTATACAGATACAAGCGGTTATACCGAGCATGTGTTTGCAATGTGCCATTTATTAGGGTTTAGATTTGCACCCCGAATGCGAGATTTACCTGATAAGAAATTATATACTTTTGAACCTACTTCCCCTGATTCGGTTTTAGCACCCCTGGTAGGTGACAAGATTTATGTGAAATTGATTCAAGAGTCTTGGGATGAGATTCTTCGCCTTGCTAGTTCAATTCGGACGGGGACTGTGACTGCTTCTTTGATGTTGAGGAAATTAGCTTCTTATCCTCGGCAGAATCGTTTAGCTTTGGCTTTGCGGGAGTTGGGGAGGATTGAGCGGACTTTATTTACCCTGGAATGGTTGCAGAGTCCAGAACTGCGGCGACGAGCGACGGCGGGACTTAATAAGGGTGAGGCGAAACATACCTTGAAAAGAGCAGTGTTTTTTAATCGGCTGGGGGAATTGCGCGATCGCTCTTATGAAGACCAGTTTTATCGGGCTAGTGGCTTGAATTTGGTGATTGCTGCTATTGTTCTGTGGAATACGGTGTACTTAGAAAAAGCTGTAGATTATTTGCAGGAACAGGGGATGGATATTCCTGAAGAACATTTGCAACATTTGTCACCGTTGGGTTGGGAGCATATCAATCTTACTGGCGATTATGTGTGGAATTTGAAGCAGGCTACCAGTTTTGACCAGTTGCGTCCTTTGCGGGTTAAAGAAAATAAGTATCGCTGAAATGCTTATCTAATATAAGTTTCAGCCTTAGCGTACAATTTTCCCGTTTTGGCACGGTGACGCC
>NZ_JBWQXL010000092.1:0-7218 GCF_056620565.1 Nostoc sp. LEGE 12454 | reverse complement strand
CTTTAGAAGCTTTTAAAACAGCTATGTCTTATCGATTTTTCGATTGGTTGACCCTTAACCGTGACGTGTTTGCTGCTTATAAAGCCAGTTTAGGCTTTATTTGGGCTTAGTTTTTGTTTAAGTCCCGATATTGCATAGCAAGTTCTTCTGGAGCTAGTTCTCTGCCTAACTGGTAAACTTTAAAGTTAGTTGGACGTTCATCATTAGGAGCGCTGAGAGAGGCATTTGCGTCAACAGGTATGCCCAGCAGTTTAGCAAGAGCCGGATTAGCTCGAATAGTTCGGCATTCTGGATCTTCTGCAATGCCAATGCCAGTTGGAATCACCTCTAACAAAGTTTGTAGTTCTTTAACTCGTCGATTTAAAGCTTGGTTTAACTTGATAATTTTTGCTTCTGCTTGTTTGCGGTTCGTGACGTTTTGGAAGATTGCCAAGCCCGTCAGAATTTTGCTATTTTCATCTTTAACTGGAAAAGTTTGTACTAGATAAACTTGATTGTTATAAGGGATTTCAATACACATTGGGGTACCCTGTAAGGTACTACGGTAAACTGGTTCTATCAGTTCGTAAGTCTCAGGGAGAACAGTTTCGTGCAGCGTTTTACCTTGGAACTCTTCTTTTGGTAAACCAAAGATTTGCAGTTCTGTACCCTCAGCACCCATAAAGCGCATATCTCGATCGAAGAGAAAAACTACTCCATTGGGTAGATTTTGGGTTAATGTTCGGTATAGTTCTTCACCTTGGCGAAGTGAACGCTGACTCTGTAATAAATCTTTTAGATTGATTTGGGCTTCTGTTTTGTCAGTATCTGACTGCTGTTTGCTTGACTGGAAGTTAGCAGTTAGCGCACTGATTAATAGACCCTCGATAAGAAATAATACAAATTCCAGACTATCGAGAGTAGAAGATGGGTTTGTAAAAAAGTAATGACTAGCTAAAGCAGCCAAAAACACTGATGTCAATCCTGAAATGATACTACCGTACCAAGTACTTATAGCGATAGCAATCAGCCACAAGCTGAAAGAACTTGTGATTCCAGTTAGATGCTCTAGTCCCAACTTGACTAGCAAGGTTACTCCCACACTGAAAAATGCAATCCTGTAAGGCAGGTATTTTTGTTTGATAAATAACATAGAGATGGGAGCAACGGGATGAGATTTTGTGACTCAGGCTAAAAAACGAGCAATGTCTACGGCGGGCCACGCCTACGCTAAAAACTATTTTCAGTATATTAAAATATTCAGTATATTAAAATACGTATCAATGCGTAGTAAGATTTACTGGGTCTAATGTATGGTGACGAGCGCGAAAATTTGTAATGACAAGAATTAAAGTAGGATTTCCGAGTAGCAATAATTTTAAGATTGGGGATGCTTACCTTCATAGAAAAATATATATGTGCAACTCCAGATTTAACTAAATCATCTGAATGTTAAAAAACTTTCAATATATTGATTGCTGATAATGCCGAATGGATATGGAAACATATTCCTCGAACCAGAAGGAGTGTTGTTTTTTGGAGAAGCAAAACCAACAGCTATCGCTGCATTGAGTGGATCAATTAATGGAATTAGCTCCCGCGATGATGATCCAAACACTTTCTACTTTCGCTGCAACAGGTTCTTTTCCATTTCAACTCACCCAGCAGCAACAAAAAGCTTTAGATGCAATGTGGACATTTATACAGCCAACTGTGATGGCTGCTTTATTTCTGCTGGTTGGCTATGCTGGAACCGGCAAGTCAACTATTGTTTTCCAACTAATTAAAGTTCTTGTCGCTGCGGGTAAGCGAGTTGTACTGACTGCACCCACTAATAAAGCTGTAGGTGTGCTGCAACGCATGGCGGCAGAAAATGGCGTAACAGGGGTAGAATTCTTCACCATTCACCAGTTGTTAGGACTGGGTATGGTAACTAGAGGTAAAGAGAAAGTACTTGACCAAACTGGGCCTTCTTACATCAATCTATTTGATGTTGTCTTTATTGATGAATGTTCCATGATTGGCAAACAACTCTGGCGCTGGATTGAGGATGTTGCTAACCAATCATCCACTTGGACAAAAATCAAAATTATTCTCATGGGCGACCCAGCACAGTTAAATCCAGTTAATGAAGGAAAATCCCCTAGTTTTCAAGTGCCAGATAAAGCAGTTTTGACTCAAGTTGTGCGTCAGGGAACTGGTAGCCCTTTGTTAGAGTTTGTCACTGCTTCTCGCTATGCAGTTACCAAGAGCAAGTTTCCTTTTGAGCCTTATGCCAAATATCTACCTGATAAAAGTAATGGGGCGCTGATGGTTAAACGTCAAACTTTGCTGCATTATGCCTACAAAAAGATGAAGAGAGAATTTGCTCAAAACCCAGATTGTTTCCGAATTTTGTCCTGGACTAATACTCAAGTTGACTTTTACAATCAGCAGATTCGCACACATTTATATGGTGAAAATATCAATCGCTTTATTCCTGGAGAGAGATTAATCACCAGAGATCCTGTGATGGCTCCTGATGGTAAAACTACGATTCTTTCTACATCTACAGAGTTTACTGTTTTAGATGTTTTTGGGGATCGTTACAACAACTATGATACTTGGAGGTTGAAGGTAGAGACAGATGAAGGGATTGTGCGTCAAATCTATGTTCTGCATGAAGATGAGCAAAAACAATTTGACCAAGAAACCAAACGTTTACTCAAAAGTGCCAAGCGTAATCCCTTTCTGTGGAAGCAGTACTACAAACATTCAGAGCAGTTTGCCAACATCAGAAACTGCTTTGCATTAACTGTTCACAATAGCCAAGGTAGCACTTTCTTAGAAGCGGGTATTGATGGTAAAGATTTGAGTAAGCGACTTTATCCAGAACGAGGAGATGACAGTAAGGCAGTCCTGGCAAAGATTAGAGAGTTTAATCGTTTGTACTATGTTTCTAGCTCACGGGCTAGACAACGGATATTAGTTATCCGGTGATAATTGTGTATAGCAATCTCGACACAAAATTCAGATTAATCATTCGTGAACAATGAGAACCCCGATTTATTAGATAAATCGGGGTTCTGTGCCTTGTAATTTTCACAAATCAAATAAGCTAATGAGCATTTAAGTTGCATGAAAGCAGGGCTTAAGCCCTTACTACAAGTGAATAAATCTGGAGAAATAAATGACGATTAGCTTATGATTGCTAAATTATGAAATAGATAATGTCTTATGAAAAATTTGCTAACTTTAAGAACTGCTTACTAACTATACAAAGACTGTCTTTTTTTTCCAATATTTCTGCTAAAAATCTGATTTTAGCAGCTTTTTAGTCTCAAATTATTTTTAAAATTACAATCAAGTTTAACTAAATTTAGTAAGCAATTAAATGATTTATATGAATAAAATTCTAGCCTAAATTAGTGGCAAAAAGGTAAAGCTTACGCTTTATTTACTGAGGGTAAAAGTTATTATTCCTAGTAAATGTGGTACAAGCAGTGATTACACATTCAAGCGAAACCTTTCTAAAAGACGCTGTTGTTGAAAGATATAACATCTCTAAGTTGAATAAAACTCGCATCCGTTTCAAGATTCAGTTAAAGAAGACAACCAAGAGTAATGCTCCAAAATGGACAGATGTTCTCAAATATTCTCAAGATGAACAAGAATCTGACTTAGTGAAGGTTACAACCTCAGAAGTTGGTTTAAAGGGCATCAAAGTTTTCAAAGCTTTAGACGAAGCAGCAAACCAATTAAGGCAAGAAATTGCTTCAGTCCAAGAATGGATGAATTATGACAATGGTGATTGGATTTGTTCTATAGACTTAGCGCCCTTGGTCTGGAATCAACTAATCGGAATTCGAGATAATATTGCACCTGTTTTACGCACTCAACTGAAAGAAGAGTATGAAAAGGGGTACGCAGACTATCAAGAACGTATTGACAAATTTCTCTCACTCAATGCTTGGCAGTTATCTGTAGAACAACAACAAGAAGTTAAGCAGAACTTAGCCAAAGCTTTTCCCTGTTTAGAGGAACTAGAGGACTATTTACAAGTAGTAATTGGTCGTCCTGTCATTATTCCCGCCATCAGTGAACAATTGTCAGAGAAACAAGCTGAATGCTTAGGACAAATAACTCGGTTTATCGAACAGTATGACAGAAATTTAGAACAAACACTGAGGGAATCAGCGATCGCAGGAGGCGAACAACTAGCAGCCCAGTTGCTCGAAGATTTGAGCAATTGGGAACCAGGACGAAAGCCTGTCAACTTCAAGAAGAAGATGGAACGCCATTTCAAGAAAGTCCAAATGCTTTTGGCTAACGCCAGTTTTGAAGCAGGTAGCAGCCTTGGACAAATGATGGCTCATCTAGAAAATGTTCTCGAAAACGCTTCTGTGGATGCCAAAAAGCTCGATTCACAAGGGCGTTCTCAGTTGCAGAAAAAAATGGATGAAATTTGTTCCAAGCTTCTGGATGAACAACGCCATCTCCAACGATTAGCAACTGATGAAGGTATGGGATTAACCAGAGCTACAGCGATGTCCCTCAAACTTCGCTAGAAAAAACAATCAAGAACGTGTCTGTATCGTCCTTGATCGAAAACGAGGTGTGGGGGAGCCACTGCGGTGGACGGGTTTCCACAGCAGTAAGCAAGTGGCGTTGTAGAGGAAGACAATACGCCTACACTTCCCAAGCTTGCTACGGAACTAAGAGGGGAAGTGATAGGTAGGAACTTTTTGCTTCCTTGTCTATCACCACTGTTCGCATTAATTTACCAGTCCACAGTATTTAGAGGTAGTAAATGTCGCACTTTTCAACTGTCACTACAAAACTAACTAACCGTGAATGTTTAGTACAAGCTCTACAAGATTTGCAGCTTACCGTCCAAGTTTATGAAAAACCACAATCGCTGAGAGGTTATTACGACGACTCCCAAGGACAAAGTGCTGAGATTGTTGTCCCTGGCCGTAGTTTAAGTGTCCGCGCAGATATCGGGTTTAAGTGGGATCAGGAGGCAGGGGTGTATCAACTCATCCATGATGCCTATGAAACTGTACCCCGACTAGGAGAAGACTTCTTTTCGCACACCTTAATACAAGCCTACGGACAGAAGATGGTTCGCGCTAAAGCAGCCCAGTTACAAGAACATCTGGGAGAATGCACCATCACAGAAGAAACCAACGGTCAGGTACATACCCTGCGTCTTGCATTTTCAGCACACCAGCAAGCTCAACAAATACGGAGGTAACTTATGGAACGGGCAATCTTGATACATTTTGACACTGCTACAGGCGAAGTGAAAATAGAAGCCGAGGGATTTGAGGGTTTGTCGTGCCTAGAAGCAACCCAACCCTTTGAGGAAGCTTTGGGTATAGTGCAAAGCGATCGCACTTACAAACCAGAATCTCAGCAACAGCTTCGTAGCATCATTACTCATCAACAACGACTGCACCAATAAACATTCGATGGGGGACAAGGAAAATCCCCCTGCACAATTTTTCTATGAGTGAACTACCTGAAGATTATCCGATGCTGCATATTTACCCCTCAAAAGGAGCGCGGCAACCAGTAATTATCAAAGGAAATGCCGAGGGACTGTGCGCTTTAGTCAATGCCCTAATTTCCGCCATTGCTCATCCAAATTCTTCTGGAGTTGCTGAAGTATTTAACGGCGATACCGAAGTTTACGAAGTAGTCGTGCATCTTGTTACCACTCACGAAAAACTTTCTCCCGTACCCGATCAAAATTAGCAACAATGAAACTATCAAACCTGATTACCACCATTGACTCTCAAATACCCATCGTGGCAATAGATGTTCTGTCCCCCGAAGAAGCCACTATCATTCAGTGGTTAACTACTGAAGTGATGGACAAACTTAATAGTCCTGTGTACTTCTGGAATTTGGGAGTTTCCGGCTTGGAGCAATGTCTGATTGCTGACGACGGTGGACTGGTGTTCAAATCAGTCGAGACGTATAAAAAGCCTCCTAACATAGACCCTTTAATATATGTGTTCGAGTACATCAATAATTTTGGTAGTAATGGAGTTTTTATCCTGGGAGATGTTCACCCTTTTGTGGGTAGAAACTCCCTGCAATTGAGTTGGGAAATCCTCACCAGAGTAAAAAACTTGTACCATCGCCTCAAACCGACTGAAAAGCGAATTGTGTTTTTAGGTCAAAACATTCAACTGCACGAATCCCTGCTGAGACTAATTCCTTGCTGTGAAGTTCCTTTGCCCAGCATTGAGCAAATTCAAGACCACTTAGAATCATATTTACTATACTTGCAAGAATCTGCCAGCGAGCAAGAGGTAACTTTTACCGTATCTCTCACCACTGAAGATAAAGAAACCTTGGCAAGGGCAGCTTTAGGGCTAACCTTGGAGGAAATCAGCGACTTTCTGCGGCTCACTGTTAAGGAGCGATTAACTTCTAAAGGTATAGTAATTGATACTACGGTCATCCCTTTGGTTGTCGAATACAAAACCCGCCTACTGTCTCAGATGGGTATCGAATTGGGTAAATCAGCGACCATACCTTTTGGTGGTTTGGATTTATTGCGGGATTGGTTGCAACGCCGCCGTCGGTTATTTTCCCAGGAAGCGCGATCGCTAAATCTACCCCAACCTAAAGGAGTGCTACTGGCAGGGCCACCAGGGACGGGTAAATCGATAGTAGCAAAGAACATTGCAACCATACTCAACCTTCCCCTGCTGCAATTAGACATTGCCTCGATGCTTGGTAGCCTGGTGGGAGAATCTGAGGGCAATGTCCGCCGCGCACTCAAGACGGCTGAAGCTATTGCACCCTGTATCTTGTGGATTGATGAGGTTGAGAAAGCACTTTCAGCTAATGGTGATACCTCTGGAGTCTCACAAAGGATTCTGGGGAATATCCTCACTTTCATGTCTGAATGTACGGCGGGGGTGTTTGTGGTGGCAACCTGTAATGACCCAACAGCGCTGCCTATTGAGTTTAAGCGGAAAGGGCGGTTTGATGAAAATTTCTTTGTTGACCTACCTACTGAGTTGGAACGCTGCCAAATTCTTAAGATTCACTTAGAACGGTTTGGTATAGAAGTTCCGCAGGAATATTTAGAGGCGATCGCTGCTAGCACCGACAAGTTTAGTGGTGCTGAGTTAGAAACCCTGGCATCAGAAGCAGCACTACTGGCTTTCGATGAGGGAAGACCTCAGCAGGTCACACTGGCTGATTTAGAAAATTGTCAGCAAAACATCACCCCTTTAG
>NZ_JBWQXL010000091.1:0-7282 GCF_056620565.1 Nostoc sp. LEGE 12454 | reverse complement strand
ACGAATCGTACTTGTCTTGAATGCTTTCTACTACCTGCTTATCAGACATATAAGCCTTTAATTCGGTTACATTCCGATCATCTAACCATTCGGCAAATTGTTCAAGTTATTTTTACATGATGCCTTATCGCCTCCGGTGGTGATGATGGGCTTGTTAAATTATGGAGTAAAGATGCTAGAAAACGTGACGGTTTTCAAGGTCATAATAGTTCCTATCTACATACTAGTTTAAGTTATTATGGTGACACCATCGCTCTTGGTGGGGAAGATGGAATAATCAAAATATGGACTAAGTATGGTCGTCAAATTGGAAACTTTAAAGTTGATAAGGGCTTATCCAGTCTGAGTATTGCTTCAGCGGGCAATACTATTATATCTATGAGCCGGAATCGAAAGGATATAGGTGATGAGAACAACTGGAAGATTAAACTTTGGAACAAACAGGGTAAGTTATTAAAAACTTTTGGCAAAGGTTTTGAAGTTTCTCTGAGTCCAGATGGTAAAATAGTTGCCTCAGCTGATGGAAGTGAGGGAACAATCACACTTTGGAGTAGAGAGGGCAAACACTTACGAACCTTCAAAGCTCACAATGGCAGTTCTTCTAGTATAGCTTTTAGTCCAGATAGTAACATCATTTCCTCTACTAGTATTGATGATAATACAGTTAAACTTTGGAACAAACAGGGGCAGTTACTAGCAACATTTAATGGGCATTATAGTACAATAACAAGCATTAGATTTAGCTCTGACAGTACAATGATTGCATCTGGTGATAGTAGCGGCATAATTAAGATTTGGAATACACAAGGTCAGGTTTTACAAATATTAAAAGGGCACATAAGTAGCATCCTAAGTATTAGCTTTAGTCCCGATTCTAATATCATTGCTAGTAGTGCAGGCAATATAATAAAATTATGGAGTTTTGATGGTAGAGAACTAAAAGACATTAAGACTAATACAAATAATAGGATTTTACAATTAAGTTTTAGTGATGACGCAAACAATATCGTTTCTGTTAATGACAATGGAAGAATAGTGATATGGAATTTTGACCTTAATAATTTGTTAAAAAAAGGTTGCAAACATCTACACGATTATTTAAAGAATAATTCCGACATTAGTCCAGAAGATAAAAGATTATGCGATGATATATTGATATAATAAAAACTGCGATGGCGTTTGCGCTAGGGTTAAATTGGAAGTGCGATTGGTACAGTTTTTGAGATGCGATCGCTTTACAATGTGGGTTAAATTAGAAGTGCGAGTTGCAACGCTTTGCGACTCAGCTCAACGAAGTTATCGCTTTGCAGTACAGGTTAAATTATATAATTGTATTTTTCAACTTCCAAACTCAGTAAACTGACGTATATAGGGTTCATGAAACGCCAAAATAATATCTTGCTTGGGTACTCCCATTTCCACTAATTGATTAGCAATTCCAATTTCAGTACCATCATGTTGAATCCAAATTTTCCCATCTTTAATATCAAGATGTAAAATGCAACCAAAATCCCGTTTATTTCCTCTCCAACCGACGTAAAGTAATTGATAATGGTCTTGTTGTTCGTCAAAAATTGTTTGCACCTCATACTCTTCATATTTTCGTGACATTGAAGCTCGCTTTTGCCGTTCGGAAAGAAGGTGTTTAATATATTGTCGATATTCTTCTACAGCCATTGACTAATAATCTCCTGCTCTACATCGTAAATCACCAATCGTAATTGATATTTTTCAACTGCCGATATAATAAATTTTCGTTGAAAAAAAGTTTCATAAACAGGCAATCTTACGGCTAAATAAAGTAGGCGATCGGGTTCAATTTTATCTAAAGCATCTCGATAATTTAAAAATTGTCCCAAGGCAGTATGAAATTCGGAAACATTCGATGGACTAATAAAACTTTTAATTTCTACCGCTATTTTTCGTCCTTCTCTCTCTGCTCCTAAAAGTTGCTCTGCGGCTAAATCAATCTCAAAATCCACATCATCGACATTAATTTCGTATGGGTCAGCTGTAATATTCCAACCGTCTTTTTCTAAAGCGTTTCTGACAATATTATGAAATCTATCTTTTGCCATATAAGTTTACTATGTGAGCATTTAGGCTATTTCAAGGTAGATAATACACAATATTTGCTCTGCTTCCTATTTTAACGTTAATGGTTAGCTTGACAGTGGGGACTGGAAGTATGTCAGCGATACCTACGGCACACTTCGCGATCGCTCCTGCTTCTGTAGCCTCGTACTACAAAAATAATTTTCAAATATTTTCCCAAAAACTGCGTAAAAGCTCCCCATCTCCTTCGTAGAAGGGTTTAAAGAGGTTGGGGAGGAATTACCATGCATCGATAAAAGTCGAATATATTCCCGCGAAAAGCTCGCTACCTGGGATATTTTACCGCATGGTGTTGCGTTGCTCCCGTTGAAGGTGCAAATTTCCCAAAATTCAAACAACTATTTACCCTACAGTATTCTATGTATTCATGATGACAACAAAATACCAAGCATTCGAGGTGCAACAGGAGATTTCGATGGATGATAATTTAGATTTACAGTTGCGTCAGCTAGTCTACGCAGCACAAAACCATCCCCAAAAAAGTGCAGAACGAAGGAAAATTCTCAATAAATTGATTACCAAAATTCAAAGTTCGGGAAAATTAAAAAAGTTTGTAGAATGGCGGCAAAAATTAACTCATTTTCCAGATATTTATAGCGAAGCAGAAGCAAATACATATTTGGAAATTTGCAAAGATATCGAAGATTATCGTCCAGAACATCCCGTGATGGCTTGGGTTAATCAAATATTTACTTGGCGATTTCACGATGTTCGGAGGCAATACAGAAGGCGAACGCAAATATTGTCCCTTGATGATTTAGATAGTCGTAACAGTGGTTCGGATAAACCTATAAGCAAAGAATTATCGAGGGTTCAAGATGAAATTAAAGATAAATTAATCTCTGAGACTGAGGATGAATTGGAATTATCAACCACCAAAAATTTCGTCAATAATGACCCAGAAGGACTTTTACAAAATACTTATATTGGTGAAGATAAAAATGCCAATTTACAGAAAGTCATATTAATGAGATTAGATCATGAAAAATGGGAAGATATATCTCAAAAATTAGGTCATCCAATATCAAGGCTATCTGAGCTATATCAACGCAACATTAAAAAGCGTAAAATCATCGATTATTTTCGTAAATATTTACAATAAGACAGTAGACCGAACCTTAATTCTCAATCATTCACTCTTGCACAAACATATTCAGGACAATTATGAACACTAACCACGAACAAACATCTTTCACTATTCCTCTCAGTATAGAAGCTCATGAAAGAGCTAATCAACGCAAACAAGGAATATCAAATACTGAGGATGGGAAAAAAATCTATCTCAATACTTTAGCTGTGTATGCGGTCAATTATTATCTTGATTGTATGGGGTTTGAAACTAAGGGATCAAATGCAGATAATAGTAATCCGTGGATGCTAAGTTTAATTGATTTGGCTGATTTGGAAGTAAAAAATATTGGTAAAATCGAATGTCGTCCAGTATTACCAGATGCGGAATATTTGGAAATTCCTACTGAGGTAAGGTCAGATAGAATTGCTTATGTTGCGGTACAGTTTAACCAATCTTTAAAAGAAGCAACAATTTTAGGTTTTACAACTCAACCATTAGCGAAAGTTCCTTTAACTCAGTTACAATCTGTAGATAATTTACTGGATTATTTAACAGCGAAAGAACAAGCTGTAAAAGTCAATATTCGACAATGGTTAGAGGGAGTAATTACAGAGGGTTGGTTAAACGTGGAAGAAATATTTAATCCACGAGAACTGAGTTTTAGATTTGCGAGAAATTTTAGCGTGACGAAGTGCAAAAAAGTTGATATGGGTTTGCAGTTAAATGGCGAGTCTGTGGTTTTGATTATCAAGTTAAATCCTAAAAATAAAGAGATAAATGATGTAAAAAATCAAACTCAGGGTGAAATAGATATTATTGTACAAGTTCATCCTGACCGAGAAAAAAGTGTTTCTTTACCTCCAGGATTAAAATTGGTTGTTACTGATGAAAATGGTCAAGAAGTAGATGCTGTTACTTCTCGACAGAATGATGATTGGGTGGAGATTGCATTAAGTGCAGAATTAAATGAGGAATTTTGTGTTGAGATAATTTTAGGTGAGTCGAAAGTGACTCAGGATTTTGTTGTATGATTTTGTATGGTGCGTTCCTAACGCACCTAAATATGTCTTTCTGGTGCATTACGGACATTCGTCATAACACACTCTTATATTTTTAATAATTCAATAATTTAGATTGCATCACCTATGAAAAAGCTGGTTATTCTCAAATTTGATGGCAATTTTGAATCAGGGTTTCAAGTCAATTTAGAAATAGCTAATGAAGGACAACGCGCTTATCGAACCACCACAGCTAAGTTACCGGAAAATATTAAGATTCCGCAATTATTAAATAACTGGCACGAAATATATTGCAGTCAATATAGTCAATTTAGGGTTAAATCTCAGGGGAGTAGTCAGGTTAATCTGGAATCTTTAAAGCAAGAATGTACAAGAGAATCTATCAACTTACTTGCTAGTTTTAATCAATGGCTGAATGTACCATCTTTTACATCTATTGTCAATTTTTTACACGAACTAAATCTCAAAGATGAAATCAGAATCATAATTACGACTTCTTGTCATGAATTACGTCAACTACCTTGGCATTTGTGGGATGTTTTGATTAATTTTCCACTGGTAGAGGTGGCTTTAAGTTCGCCAAATGCAGAACAGGGAGAACGAGCATATCGAGAAAAAATTAGAATTTTAATTATTTTGGGGGATAGCTTAAAGATTGATATTGAAGCTGATAAAAAGCTGCTACATAATTTTTGTGGTGATGCTGCGGAAATTGTCTTATTACAACAACCATCACGGGAGGACTTAAATCATTATCTGCAAGATGATTTGGGTTGGGATATGTTGTTTTTCTCTGGACATTCTCGAACGGAGAAAACCCAGGGGAGGATTTATATAAATCATCACGACAGTTTGACGATCGCAGAATTGCGGGATGCTTTGCAAGTTGCAATTAAAAGACGTTTGCAAATTGCATTTTTTAATTCCTGTGATGGTTTAGGGATTGCTTATGAGTTAGAACAACTGCACATTCCCCAAGTAATTGTGATGCGAGAACCTGTACCGGATATAGTCGCACAGGAGTTTTTGAAGTATTTTCTGCAAGACTTTACTGGTGGGAAGTCTTTGTATATTTCGGTGAAAAATGCACGGTTGGAATTACAACAACTAGAGTCAGAATTTCCCTGTGCTAGTTGGCTTCCGGTAATTGTTCAAAATCAGACGGAAATACCACCAACTTGGCAAAGTTTGGGGATAATTTCTTTTTGTCCCTATCAAGGTTTGAGTGCGTTTAAGGAAGAGAATGCTGAGTATTTTTTTGGGAGAAATAAAGCAACCGCGAGTCTAGTTACTGCTGTTAATAGTAAACCTTTGGTGGCTGTAATTGGTGCTTCGGGTAGTGGGAAATCTTCGCTGGTGTTTGCTGGCTTAATTCCGCAATTGCGTGGGGATACTATTAATAATTGGTTGATTTTATCGTTTCGTCCGGGTAAAAATCCCTTTGCTGCTTTGGCTGTAGCGTTGGTTTCGGCGTTAAATTTACCAGAAAATGAGCGACGTTTGGCTGAGTTGGAATTGGATGTAAATTTACAGCGCGATTCGACAAGTTTGGAAGGGTTTATTACCTCACCCCTAACCGGTCTCCTGGGAGGACAGGGGAAGCGGATTTTGTTGATTGCTGACCAATTTGAGGAAATTTATACTCTGTGTACGGATGCAGAGGAACGCAAAATTTTCTTGGATGGTTTGCTACAAGCGGTTAATAATGCACCGTTTTTTACCTTATTACTCACCTTACGGGCGGATTTTTTATCTAGGGCGTTGGATGATTATGAGCCTTTTGGGCGATCGCTACAACAGTATCAACTAGAGCCTGTGGTGCGGATGAATCGGAAGGAGTTGGAAGCAGCGATCGCACTCCCCGCGAGACAATTGGGTTTTGAGTTTGAGAAGGGTTTGTGTAATACCATAATTGATGATATTGAAGATGGGGATGGGCGTTTGCCGTTGTTAGAATTTACCCTGACTCAGTTGTGGAAGCAGCAATATGTGGGAAGATTGACCCATCAAGCATATAAGAAAATTGGCGGGGTGGAGAAAGCGCTGGCTAATTATGCAGAGATGGTTTATGCAGACTTGAGCGCAGGGGAACGGGAAACAGCGCAACGGGTGTTTATTCAGTTAGTGCAACCGGGGGAAGGTACGGAAGATACCCGCAGGTTGGCGACGAGTGAGGAAGTGGGGGGAGATAATTGGGATTTGGTGACGCGCTTGGCTGATAAGCGGTTGGTGGTGACGAACTGGGATGAATTGAGGAATGAGGAAACGGTGGAAGTCGTCCACGAGGCTTTGATTCGCCATTGGGGACGGTTACAGGGGTGGATGCAGGAGAACCGCAAGTTTCGCATTTGGCAACAAGGGTTGATAGTTGCGTTGCAGCAATGGGTGGATAGTGGTAAGGCATCATGTAAAAATAACTTGAACAATTTGCCGAATGGTTAGATGATCGGAATGTAACCGAATTAAAGGCTTATATGTCTGATAAGCAGGTAGTAGAAAGCATTCAAGACAAGTACGATTCGTTATCGCCTTATTTGAATGAGAAAACACGGCGTATTTGGGCAGCAATTGAAGCCCGAAGCCTGGGCTGGGGAGGCGTGAGTCAGGTTGCGATCGCAACTGGACTATCCCGGACTACAATCCATGCTGGGATACGGTTATTGTTAGACGCTTCGGGGGAAAAAACCTCGAATGATGATAGTAATCGAATTCGTTCGTCAGGTGCTGGACGTAAACTACTTGAAGAAAAAGACGCAATGCTGCTATCAGATTTAGAATCGCTGATTGAACCAGTGACACTGGGAGACCCAGAATCTCCTCTAAAATGGACTTCTAAAAGTGTTGTGAAACTGGCTGCGGCATTAAACATTGGGGGACATAGGACTAGTCCTAAAAGTGTTTATAACTTACTTGAATCGCTTGGCTACAGCTTACAATCAAATCGTAAAACCCCCTAGCTATCTAATTGGTATTTTAGGGCTTGAGACTCAAGCACAGAGAGAATTTCTGTATGTTGATTGACCAAACCTTGTATTGCGGTAATTGGATCATGGTGAAGGCGATGTTTGCGTTGGCG
>NZ_JBWQXL010000090.1:0-7609 GCF_056620565.1 Nostoc sp. LEGE 12454 | reverse complement strand
CCAATGAGTCTGAAAAAATCCCCATGCTGATAGGGGATTTCCTCGTCATAATTGACCGCTACATCGCTTGGAGAACTAAGAATTACCGCTCTACCAAACAATTTAGAGAACCAGACATTACCGCTCGCACCTGGGACGAGCTGCGGAAGCTTCAAGACCTGCTGCGGCAATCTCCAGAACTGTTGCAGGACTAAAGCTTTTACGGCATTTTTGACAATACCACCTTTGCACCAAGGTGTTGTCGGATAACTTGTAGCTGCCGTTTTTAAAAATTAGTGTTGTTCCGTTGCACCTTGGGCATGGTGGGCGATTCATTCTTCCAGCCTCGGATTAGTTTCTCAATCTGAAATGGTAATTTACCATCCGCGATCGCAATTTCCACATCTGCCTTTTTGCGCTTGGCGATGATACTGTCCACACTACCCAGGTAAAGGCGGTTTTTCTTCCTGCCTACCATCCAGCAATAGCGGTAATACCAATATTTATTACCAGAACGCTCGACCCAGTATTTCTCTACCCAGTGGGTATCGTGTTGGGGCGCAACTTTTTTAGTATGTAATGCTACTTGCCCACCAACACGAGTTTCTACTGTGGTTGCAACAGTGCTTGAGGTAACTTGCGCCCCAACACGTAATTCCCACTGCTCCCAAGCTTGCTCGAAATCATCCCGGTTTAAACAGTCGTCTGGGTCTGGTGGCTCGTCACTATCGTCAAAGAAAATTGTCAGTTGTCCGTTGTCGCTTACCTTGTGTGGGACTTCCCCAAAGTCGGCTTCCTTCCAGCGATTATCCTCTCCTTGTTGGGGCGCAAGTATTTCATCCCAGTAAGGATCGTGAATGGTAGAACTTGTTTCAACTGTTGGTGCGTAGCTTGCCGCCGGAGGCATCGCAAACAGTGCTAATTGCCCAGGCACATCAGAATTATGTTTCATAATGTTTTTGAACTAATAAAAACCTCGGCCGTTACAGCGGCCTTTTTTTTATGCATAGGAATTAACCAGAGGGGAATAATTCATCCCACTCTGTAGAATTCCCAAACATTTGAAGTAAAAGATTGTAATTACGCGGAAACTCCCACCAACGCTCACGTAAACATCGACGTATAAAACCTTCTGGATTAAGAATTTTATCTAAACCACCACGGAGATTAAATATTAAAAGTCCTAATTTAATCTCATTAGTTGGACGTTCAAGGATTTCTTTTTCAGAGGAGTCATAATGTATACCCGCTTCTGCCAGAGTCTCTAAGTTGATATCAGAATTAGAATGCTGCTGCTGTATATCACCCGTGACGGCAGATTTATCATTTGAAGGGTTTGAAGTGTAACTTAAATTATGGTTTTGTAAGTTTTTTTCTCGCTTCTTTCTCGGTGGCTTCAACCATTCGAGGGGTCTTACAAGTAACTTAAATATCTTCCAACTGTACTGTTTAACGACTTGGATAACTCTGTGTTCTACAAGAGTATCGAATATCTGTTTGAGGTAATTGTGTGAGTATCCTTTACCTCTTGCTTTGGCTACTGTGGCGTTGAATTCTGATAAATCTGGCTCGACTTCTTCTGCTATTACACCCTGCCTCATTAGCCATTGCCAAAGTGATTTAGCAGCCGGGCAAATATGATGTTTGTAGCAGAATGCTTCGTGTTCTTCCGTCCAAGGAAGTGCATTTTTTAATGAATTTTCTGGCATAATACTATTAGTTTGTTTTCGGAAAGCCACCCACGATCGCTAAATCTCTGGTGGCTTTTTGATTTTTTTAGTTAGTCGATCGAGAGATACACAACACCGGCTCCGTCGCATTCAGGACAAGGTTCTGTGTATCTATTACCGTCGAAGTCGTCCTCAGCAACTTCACCGCCGCCGCCACAGGCATGACATTCTATTTCTTCAAGTGTCAGCCCCACTTCGTAGCCTTCGACTTGTCCGCTTTTGAATACCTGAGTCTTTTTCTTTGGTTTTTCCATTGGTCATTCCTCATTCGTCATTCGTCATTCCTCATTAATTCGTGGCGATCGCACTCCGGTTTGAGGTGAGGCGATCGCCACGAATAAAGCCGTCTACCCAAACAGGTAAACGGCTTTATTCTTTATGTGGTACATCTTGCAGAACTTCTGCTAATAGTACATGTAGGCTTTCTATTTCTTCTGTTAGTTGCTTGCTGTTATGTAGGCTGCTTTCAAGCTGCTTTTGCTGGGATTCAATTACAGTTAAGCAGGCTTCGTGTAATTCCTTCAGCCTACGGTATATTCCCCCAGGAGTTGTTTCTCCTGTATGAGTAATCCGTGATCTAGCTTGATTTCTCCCCTCGCTATCTGGATAAAAAATTGTGTCCGATTCAGTCCTAACTGAGATGCTTTCTCTCTCAAAGCTTCCCAGTCTTCCGATGACATTCTCACAGTTGCGTTGATCGTCTTTTTGTCTGTCGTGGTTTCTTCTGTCATTTGTGATAGCCATAGCAACCCCTAAATTATTGCACGTGCTAAACGGAGGATTCTGCACGTGCTTTACAAAAAATATGCTTGACTTCTATTATTGCACGTGCAATAACTATTAAAAGATAGTAGCACGTGCAAGTTAATTTTGCACCACAACATCGCTCCCCAACGCCTAACCCTTTGCGTTGCAACCGGAGCAAGCACCCGCGCCACCTTGCGCGGAAACACCCTTTAGCTGATGCCCAATACCTAGTAGGAGGTAAATTGATTGAACATTCCGCCAGGATTTGCCAAAAATTGTTGGACTAATTGGTATCGCGGGTATCGTATCGCTACCAGAGACCGAACTCAGTGTGATTCTTGGGAAAAGTTCTGGAACCGAAGACTCAGAGCATTAGAAGACTATTCCCGCTATTAACACTCCCAACCAGACAGAGATAGCAGCCTGTAGCGGTAACGCAAATGAAAGACCTGCCGTGGAGTTGAGCAATTAAAAAGGCGATCGCCAGACCTTTGCTTGAGCTTGAACCTATGGAGATAACATGACAATCACTGTTGACGAATTAATTAGAAAGCTACGATGCCTGCCCGATGATGCGGAGCTAGGCACAGGAGAAGGTCAAATGAGTTCGGTAGTAGTTGGAGAAACTCTAATAAGGCTCAAATTTGTGAGCCTCGACCGTACAGACGAAGAAATACTAGCCTCGGAAACAACACAGTAAGGCAGAGGATGACGAGGAGGAGGAAGGCTAATTAAAAAGGCGATCGCCAGACCTTTGCTTGAACGATCGCCAGATGTAAATGGATTTAATACCAAGGAGATTTTACCAATGTCCAAGCCATTAGGCTACTACACGGGATACACACCCGGCGACAACTCACTTTTAGAAACAGTTCAAGAGGAGTACGGCAGCACATTTGAGAAAATGACCAAGCGAGAAAAGCTGGTTATTCTGACCGTCTTGGCATCACATATTGGTTGCCAGCTTGACGGAGATGTTCGGGAGCAAATTTTTGCGATCGCAAAACAGATGAGAGATGAGCTTTCACTCTCCGACCAGGCAGGAATCATGCAAGCGATTATCGATCAAGTCCGCTGGGGGCAGAATGCAGAACCTGTACACCACTCCTGAAGCAGCCAAGTTAACCAACATTCCAGAAAGCACGATCCGCAGTTGGTTAACCCGATATCCTTCAGTGTTCCAGTTTGATATTCATGTCATCAAGGATGAACACAAACAAAACCTCTGGACTGATGCGGGAATTGAACTGTTGCAGAGTCGGCGTGCGTCGAAAAATGCAACGGATGACGATGCAAATTTTGACGCAGAATCCGACGCACCGGATTTACTTGAGTCGCTGTTAGAGGAGGATGCACAGCGACTCGCCAACGAATATTGGCGACAGCTGCCGGGGCGAACATTGCAACGCATTAAACAGATGCGGGACAATCCCACACCCGAACAACGCCAAATAGTGCAACTATCAGTCCGCGCTGCAATCAACGCCGGAACCGAGCATCTACTCTTACCCACATATCAGCCGATGTTGCTAGAGGGAGGAGATGAAACAGACTAAACAACAGCTTACCAGTAAGGTTGTACCATTCACCGGGGAATTTTACCCAACGGCAACTGAAGCCACACCATCCGGAAATAACCTCGCTGCATTTTTAGTGATGATTGCAGCTGCACTAGTTGCTGGCTTGAGCATAGGTGCAATTTCCACGTACCAAAGCGCGGATCAAGTGCAACTGCGCGAAATGAAAGCGCAAAGCCAACAGCTTGAGAAAGTCAAAAACCAAGTTTGTAACAGATAGGAGTAAACAATGGGAATCCTGGCACGAATTACCAGCGCTGCAAAGTCCAGCAACAAGAGTAATGAATCGTCGCTCTCTACTGGGGGCCACGGAATTGATAAAAATCGGGTGCTTGCCCCAACAGATCCAACCGTCATTAACCCAGTAAACGCGGGGAGTTGGGAGACTGTCAGGACAGCACCTATCAATGATACGCCACGCTACTTTAACAAGGCTGAGGCTGATGCACTCAAAGCTTGTGCAACCCAGAAGACAGGAGAAGCGCGTCAGGCGAAACGCGCCTACAAATCTCTCAAAAAACTTGAACAATCGGACGCACAGGTACACACTGCCCATCGCAACTACATTAAGGGAGTTGCAGACAGCGAACTCACTAAAAAGCGCTCTGACGCCTCCACTGCAAGGCATCTCCACACGCTGCGACCTGAATACGCAAAACTGGGACTTGGACTAGACCGCGCTGAAAACAGGGCACAGCAACGAATTGACGAACTCAAAGCCCAAATTAAGGAAAAATACTAATGGCAAAGGCGGTACACCTGGGGGCTTGGTTTCTCCTGGGGTGTATCGCCTCTAGCTTTGTGGCTTGGCTAGGGGCGCTGCATCCAGCTTTGTTTCGGGTGATGTGTGTTATCTACATAATGTCTGGGGTCGCTCTAGCCCTTGCCCTACTGACAGATGACGCGGTGAGACAGTTTCTCAAATTGTCCGAACCAGATTATTATGCCTTGCTGATTGCGATCGCAGTTTCGATTGTTTTGGGAGGAATGCTGTCATGGCTGATAGGTGGTTAAAAACCAACTGTTTGCTAGCTAGCGCTACAGCTTTTTGGCTAGCTGCACTTTCTCCCCTGCCCCAAATTGGCAAAGGAATCAGCTACAGCTTGGCACTTGTTGCATCAGTGCAACTAGTTGGGGAATCGCGGCGGCTCATTGCACAGGATGCCCGACGTGCAGCGCTATCAGCGATGAACCAAGAACTGGAACAGGTAGAAATTGGACTGCATACTCAGCAGCAAGAGCAAGCGCTCTATGAAATTTATGGCGCTGCACCAACTTACCCGCCGGAAGTTAAGGAGGAGTTAACCACTAGCCTAGAACACTTATATAAAGAGCCGAGCGCGGATCGGACCGGTGAAACTTCCGCTTCCACTTCCGACAATAAAGCCTTCTATTTGGCAGTAATCGGTCTGTTGGAAGTCAAAGGGGAAACTTATGTGATTGAGCAAATATTGAAAATGGGGGGCCGCCGATGGGAAGAGGGCAAGCGGCGATTACAGCAAATTTTAGACGAGGGACAGAGGAATGGATGGTAACGAAGTGCTAAGTTTGGCGCTTGTCAAAATGGCAACATCTCCGGTCAAGGCAGATCGAGACGCGATCGCGAGACTTGAGCGTGAATGTCAGACGGACATTGCAAAAATCACTGCTTCATTGGAAGATTCACAAATCATTGCCCAAGCTATCAACAGCCAGTCACCGGGTAAAGGACTCAAGATATTAGCAACAGGTCTGTTTTGGTCTGGTGTTATTGGTATTGCCACCATGTTTGTCAGACCTTCTTATGTGTGGTGTGGCGTGTCGCTGGGCTTCGTGTCTGGGATTGCTGGCAGAGTTATGGAGCCGTTCAAAAGTTAGCTATCGCGTCTCTGGGAGGAGTGCGATCGCGTTTTCATCTACCAATGTCAAAAATATCACACAATCATGAACAAAAACATAGAGTTTATTAGTTATTACGACTTGGACAGAGAAAACAAACATGGTTTCTCTTCTAAAGATATTCCAACCAACGAACGATCCCTAATAGTTAAGGAGCAAATTATTCCTGGTGCATTTGGTTATCCAGATATGTATATACGACATTTAAAAGTAAGGTACGGCAATCGGGATTACCCGATAATTAGCATGACTGATTACGAACTCGATGTAATTAAAAGACTAGAAATTATTGCTGGTGCTGTGAAGTTCTTAGGAGAGTCAGGAGTTTAATGTTTGGATTTGACGGTGATACTAAAGGGCTGAAAATTATCCTGGAACGCATCGCAAGTAATGATGATTCAGGAAAGTTAACCCATAAAGAAGTAAGAGCTTATGCAAGGTGTATGCTGGCAATTTTTGAAAATCTGAACATAGATACAAAGTTAGAGGCAGAAATCAAAATTTTGCTAGCAGCGCTTTCTAGAAGTGGCATTCCTCATTACGATCGCTCATTCATGGCTTCGAGAATATTGGAATTACTCGAACGAAATGACAAGTTAAAAATTCAAGAAAAGTCAAACGAGCATTTTTAAAACGACTATGAAACTGAATAAATATTCCATTCGACAAAGGCGAGAGTTCATAAAAGACATAATTCTTGATACCAAGCCCAACTCAGGCACGACACTTGTTTATCACTATGAATACGAAGTAATTCTCCTGAATAAAGCTTTTACTAATAGTTTAAAGAAAAAAGCTGCGGCAAAAAACTTCACATTAGAATTCGCTGTGTACACCGCCCGATGAGCCGATTGACTCGCCGGCGAAACGCGATCGCACATGATCGCGTCGCGGACTGGAGTCCAACCCAGACGTACAGCACATACACACAGCAGCTTAGGGCTTTTTGATGGAATCAAGCTGCATGGCTTTCGTGACTTCGTAAGCTCGGCTGCTGTGATTGTGCTGTTCCCTCCCCTATGTCACCAGAAGTTACCGCTTCTGGTTTTGCCTTGAGAGTGAATTAGGCTCAACGGCCTTCGGGTGATTCGCAGGCATGGCATCAGGGAACAAGACGAAACCACCCAGGAGTAACTGAATGATTAGAATTTTGGGACTTGATGTTAGCAAGTCCTCAGTTTCGGCTTGTTTGCTCACGAATAAGCCCGAAGATCCACGTCAATTTTATTACGAATGTCCGTTTTTTAAGTTGAGCGCTGATGCAAAAGGTATTCAAGATTTACTCGCGCTCAACGCGGACATTGCACTACTAGAACCAACTGGCAACAATTACAGCAAGCTTTGGGGCACTCACTTGGCACGAAGCGGGGTAGAAGTTCGGTTGGTGGGCCACAAGGAATTGCGAAATTATCGAGCCAATCACTTGGCACTACCTGACAAGGATGATGATGCAGATGCCTTGGCGCTGGCCTGCTATTACTTCGATTACCAAAAAGACCCGCGGCGATTTGTCCAAATTCGCGATCGCACTATTGTCAGAATCCGCGAACTCGTGCTGAGACTCGCTCATTTAAATCGCGTTCAGTCTCCGATCGTGAATCGTGCGCGGCAGGATTTAGCGTGGCAGTTTCCAGAAGTTGCACTAGTAAAGTCCCGGCGGGGTGAATTGGGTGAAGCGCCTTTGCTTTGGGGGTGGCT
>NZ_JBWQXL010000089.1:0-8024 GCF_056620565.1 Nostoc sp. LEGE 12454 | reverse complement strand
TTCAGGATGTCCCCAGATGGCGGTTTTGAAGATGTCTTGCTATCAAGGCCTAGACTAACATGCTTGCCGCCCTACCTCTTGTTTGAGTTCTTCTATTGTTGCTTGTAACTGGTGGATAACGATCGCCTGCTCAATGATTATATCCACCAACTCTTCTTTGGACAGCTGGTTAAGACTTTCCCGATCGATTTGTTGAGGCACGTTGAGGTTCATGATTGTGATACTCCACTCCAAGCGTCCCCTTTGTCAATACCCTAGCACCTGAATCCTTACTAAAAATTTAACGCTCTTCTGGTATTCTTCCTAAATAATCACAACCCTTGCTTACTGTTGCTTGTACCATAGCGTAAGAGTGCAAACCTCTATCCCACATTAACAACATTCCGGATGTTACTGAGCGTAATAATTTTAGTGATCTAACTCGTTCTCCAATCTTATATGGGCACATTAAGGCATCAAAAATTAAATGTGTTCCTGCCTCTACCAAAATAACTAATCTAACTTTGGGAAATGCCGCTTGTGTACCAGGACGACTACCGGGACGACCAAAAACTCTTGCATTTTCATCACTATCTGGGATATCTAAGCAAGTTCCATCAATCACTACAATTCTTAGTCCGTTTAGAAAACTTCCAATTGTTTCGCTGTTTGCCATTGGTCGCACCAACTGATGAAACAATTGCGTCATTACCCCTGCACCTAGTCGCTGTCGGGCTTGGGTGATAGCTGATTTACAAGGGATACGCCAATATTTACCAACTTTTACCCATGCCTCTGAAAGACCATCAATGAGATTTTTTAGTACATCTCGCATTGAATCTCTCGACCACAGACTCATTGCTATTATTAGACAAATGACCAGATGTGCTGGTAACGAACGATGGCGTTCCTCTTCTACTTTAGTTTTAGCGTTGGCGTAGCCCGCCGCAGGCATCGCTTGTTCGATTGAAGTTGCTGGGATAGCGACCTCTATCGCTTTGAATATCTCCGTACTTTGTATCTTAGGAGACACTAATGAGAATTCTTTGAGATGCACCCTGCTTGATTTCCATTTTTGGAAACAATGCCCATTTTACAGCTATTCTAGCCTTAACTGAACCGTATTGAGCTATATCCTTGCCACTCTTGTAGTTCATAGCTCTGGGTTTCCTCTTGCCTATAGGGACTATTTTCGATTGCTTAGGAGGTTGAGGCGGACGGTATTTCTCGCAATATAGAGGTCGAACTCCAAAGGTTTCTCATGGTGTGGGTGGTGAAGGTCTTTCCAACGCCAGGGCCACTAGTGAGGATCATGATTTTGGAGTAGGCTGCTATTTCTACAGCTCGGCGTTGCTGTTCTGAAAGCTGGATTTTTCGGCTGGCTGTAAAGCGGTCAATCCAATCACGCACACGCTCAATGTCAGTGCCAACAGGATTTTCCAAACGTTGGCGTATCAGTTGAGCTAAATTCTGTTCCGTATGAAAGTAAGTCGGCTTGTAGCAAAGTAGTGTTTTTTCTTCATCCCGCTCTCTAATCAGATCGGCGGCTTGTGCCATATCTTTAATAATGATCGCGACCGCTTCTTTCGTGGGCTGATGAGATTCGGTAGTCAGCAGTTTGATTACCGACTCAATCAGTTCACTTTGTGGTAAGTAACAGTGACCATCTTCGGCGGCTTCACTTAAACAGTGGATAATTCCCGCACGGTAACGAAATTCTGAGTCTGGCGCAATTCCGATATTTCTCGCAATCTTGTCAGCAGTCAGAAAACCGATCCCGTAGATGTCAGCTGCTAGCTGGTAGGGGTTTTTAGTAACAGTAGCGATCGCTTCATCCTTATATTGCTTGTAAATCTTCACAGCATAAGTGGTTGAAACGCCATGCCCTTGGAGAAATACCATCACTTCTTTGATGGCTGTGGACATTGCTTATGATCAGATGCCGCACATAATTATATATAATACTGGAATTCCGTTGATTATAGTACATAAATACTATCTTTTTCAGGTTACAGTAATAGTAGATGATAAAGTCGAAAATGCTGCTTCGCTTCACCATACGATGACTACGAGCGCAAGCTATGGAAGCTACGCCTCAAAGGTTGGCAAGAGTGAAATTGTTGTAAAAAACTATAGATTTTACTCTAATAAAGCTTCAATTTGCCCTAACAACTTCTCTAAAACTTTTGCTTTATTAGGATCTTCCCAGACTTTAGCTTGCTTAACTCGCTGATAGGCTTCCTTCATCCGATTACTCAGGATATTCGGCTGAGAAGACTTAAGAGGTTGAACTGATTGAATGTAACTTTTGATATCTCTAACTGAAAGATTTTCTTCAATAGTTTTCACTAAAAGTTGATGCCGCTGATCTTCGTCTTTCAATTGAGCGATGATACGGGCTTTGGTATATTCTAGTTGTCCTTGGCGCAAAATTTCTAGAACATCTTTAGGTAAATTTAGTAAAGGTAGGCGATGACTACGAAAACTGTCTGGAGTCACCCTACCTATTACTGAAAATATCTTTTCTACCATTTCCCATTGGTTACGAACAACGTTGTTCGTAATTTCTGTTTTTTGCTTTTGGAGGTTAGCAATATGATTGAGTAGGGAAATAACTTCTCCTTGAGAGCATTCCAAGCGGATAGATAGCAGTTGCAAAATAGCTTCAGTTTCCTCAACCGGATTTAAATCTTCCCGTTGCAAATTTTCGAGAAGGGCGACTTGGAAAGCATCTTGATTATTGAGATGGCGGATAATAACCGGAACTTGCTCTATTCCAAGAGTTTGAGCAGCACGGTAGCGACGTTCACCAGCAATCAATTCATAATTACCGGATTCTAACGGTCGGACAAGCAGTGGCTGCAAGATACCATGTTCACGAATAGAAGCAACTAGGTTTTCCATTCCTTGAATTGAAAAATAACGCCGAGGCTGATGAGCAGCTAGGTGAATTTGAGTTATTAATAAAGATTGTTCAATAGATTGGTTTTCCGAGAGTTGAGGATTATTGGTAACTCCTACTAAGTCAAGGAATTGTCTTGTTTTATTCGGAAATTCCATTTCATCTGCCATTGACAAGCGCCGCTTCGCCATATTACTCCTGTTCTGCCATTTCCCTGGCGATTTCTTGATAAGGTTCAATCAATTTTCTTTCTGTGGTATACCGATGGATTGGTTGACGCGCCAAGTTAGACTCTGGAAACTGAACAGACTTAGGAACTGGTTCAAAAATTTTGACCCCAGGGAGTTTAGTTTTAAGAGTTTTGAGAGCATCTTGGGTCGTGAGTGTACGGTCTGCCATTGTAGGCAAGACTCCTAAAATTTGCAAATTGGGGTGAGTGTCTTCATCACGAAGACTTTCGATAGTTTCCAATAATTGTCGTAAGCCTTCCAAAGCAAAAAACTGACATTGAACGGGGATTAAGACTGCATCTGCTGCCATTAGTGCATTTAGAGTCAACATACCTAAGCTAGGTGGACAATCAATGAGGATATGAGCAAATTTTTGCCGTAAAGGATTCAATTTCTTTCTCAGGATTCGGCTATTATCTGCCGAGGTCAAAATTTGCTTTTCTCCAGATGCTAGAGATATGTCAGCCGGAATCAGCTTGATTCCGTACTCGGTGTCAATAATAGTTTCAGATGCGCTCTGTTTACGATCTGTAAGTACTTCATAAGCAGTCATCTGCCCTGGCTGAATCTTGATTCCTAGACCTGTGGTTAAATTGCCTTGGGGATCAAAGTCAACTACAAGGCAGGAGGAACTTTCTGCCAGCAATCCACTTAGTGCAATAGTAGAGGTTGTCTTGGCTACTCCTCCCTTTTGATTAGTAACTGCGATAATCATATTTTCTTAGTACTATGCGATTTTTGATGAAAAAACATATATATATTAGTTACAGAATGAACTGATTCTATGACAATTTAAGTAGACCGCAAAGATTTTCACAAGTTTTAAACCAAAGTAATGAAAAACTAATGTTCCAAATTGCTTGTTACCTAAAAAGCTAACTATACTTTCATTCTGGCGATGAGGAGCGATTTAGTGAAATAAATTGGCGCTTAAAATAAACTTATTTCCCCAAGTCCACATAAAATTTTCTGATGAAATCAAAAGAGCGATCGCCCAAGCTACCTAAACAACAGGCAAAACCCAACGACCAAAGCCCAAAGCTTGACCTTGTTGCTTATAAACCAGTAGAGAAACAGCAGCCAACCTCTCAGCCTGGCATTACTCCCATTGATGAGCCGCCGTCAGTTGAGCAGCCAGCCCAAGCAGAGGTGATACCTCTCATGTCAAAGATGAACGCTGCGGAAAAACCGCAACTTTTTGAGAAAAGTAAGGCCGACCGTGCCTCTCCTGACAAGAGAAAATCCAAATTGCCGCAACAGCCCAGGCAGCAGCCCCAATTTACACTTCGTGAGGATGAAGAAGACCTACCACCAGCACACTGTCAACATATCCAATTTTTGGACTGTGACAAACCAGTGAGCCGAATTATATTTGAGTGCTGGCACTGTCAGCAGGGAATACTCAGCAAGTATACAGGTGAACCTGTGATGGGTGAGTACAAAGGTCGTCCTTCACTGATTCAGTTGAAAATCCAATGCCCTAATTGTGAACAGACGGCTATCAGATTAACAACAGGCGAGGTGCTTTCAACAATAGCGATTCCTTCACCTTGGCAGCAATGATCACACACTTTCTTCAAGAGTCACTGGTGTAGAGATATTAACGATTGATAATGCAAATAAGATTTTTAACCTCAATAATGACTGCACTAACGGCGCTCACGCTTAATAGTTGCAGTACTGCTACTACTGAACAGTATGAAGCTACAGCACTCACCAGTTACGCCTGGCAAGTTAAGTATGCGAATAACCTAACTAGTCAACCACAACCACGCATTGAAACTTTTGCTAATACTTCAGTGTTGAATCGGAATGGATTGAAACAGGCAGGAGCAGTTGTTGGCCCAGACGACCGAGGGTTATGGTGGCCTACTTTACCGCCGCGACCAAGTGTTGATGAAGTTGAACAACGTAAAAGACCTCAAGAAGAGGTAGGTAAACCTGAATTAATCAAAGATGTAAAGTACAAACTGACCTATGGGGTGGGTAATTCTCAGCAGACCCTACCTACTAATTATGAGGTTTATCGGCAAGTAGTAAAAGCTTATCCCCAAAAAATTCCTTTGGAATTAACTTTGGGTGTGAATGATAATTCAGTTGAGAAAGCTGAACCTGTAAGCAAGTAATAACGCACTCGTTACTTAGTCAGCAAGAAGTTAAAGATCAAAACTGAATTGCTTTTCAACAAAAAATTGACAGTAAAGTATAAATCAAAAAGTCAACGATGATCTAAATTAATTTTTGCTGCGTTGATAAAAAAGATTTCAAAAATTCTTACTGGGGGCTATATGGGGGCTATATATACCCCAACAATAGCTCAGGACTTTTGGGAATTTTGACCCCTGTATAGGGTATACATAGGTGCTAAGTAGGGTATATTTGACTGACTGACATTTTGTACCCCACTTAGCCCCCAAGGGGTTATGATAAACTCTTGAGATTAGGAAAAAAAGGGAAGTTATTTTATTCTTCTTTCTCTTGCCCTTGCAGATCACTTGAACAGATAATTTTCACTTTCTTAAAGTTTATTACTTGGACCAGATGTCAAACATTCACACGTTACAAAAAATTTTTCCTGCGGGTTTCGATAACGGTTACGGAAGTCTCAAACTTTTAGTCGATGGCTTTGAAGTAGTTCGTGTCCCCAGCTATATAACTAATGCCGAGATGGAAGATGTTCCAGGACGGGTAGTTTTTAACGGCACTGCTTACACAGTCGGAGAGTCAGCTTACCGTACAGGAAATTATTTTGACCGCAACACAGACAATAATGAAAATAAAGTCAACAACGCGTTGTTGACTTTGTTGGGCGCATTAGCACATCTTCCACACCGTAAGGCTTGGCACTTAAAATTAGTCGTCAGCTTACATGATGTTGGTCTGGCATCAGAACTACAAAAAGTACTCAATGGAGAATATCAGCCAATACTTGCTGGCAAACAATCAGAAGTAAAAGTAGAAGTCCTGAAAGTTGTACTAGAGGGAATGGGTGCATTATTTGGGCATCCACTACCGAAAAAGCTAACCATTTTAGACTTTGGCAATGGCACCACTCTGTATTCCCGTTACAACCAAGGGAAACGAGAAGTTCACACTGCTTACCCCATAGGTGTAGAAGTTCTCATTGATGATATCTCCCGGAAAATGAAACATTTGAATGGCGGAAAAATTGGGGATTTATCCAAAATCCGATTTTGTTTGGAAATGGGGCATACCAGGTACAGCCGCGACATCGATATCAAAGATGTTTACACCGCTTGCTTGAAAGATTGGTATGAGAAATACTTGAAGAAAGTGGTGAATCTGACACTTGATGCCAAGCACCAGGGGGATGAAATTTGGGCGATCGGTGGAGGCTGCCTCTTACCAGGATTTAAGAAGCTGTTGGAGAAAAACGGCTTCAAAATCCTGGACAATCCGGTAGAAGCCAATGTCTCTGGGCTTTTAGAGATGGCAAAAACTATTTTTGCCAAGAACCCAACTACTACATCTGGTACATCTCTTAAGTGAAGTTATAACAATGGCAGATAAAAAAGACTTAGCACCGGAAAAAGTTCGCCTCAAAGATAATTACCGAGAGCGCATATTTGCAGAATCCCAAAAACTAGATAAAAGTTACCTGGACACGCTTTACTTTATAGTTGATTGCTATTTTGTTTTTATCAAGGCTGGATTACCTGCACAACTTTTAGCTGACACACCCATTAATACTGAAGATAACCAACTCACGTCTTGGACTCCAACTCCATTTGCAGAGGAGAAAGAAGAAGATTCTTCAGGGGAAACATTCAGCCTTGATTTTGATTTGTAACGAGGATCTATTGGCACAAGAATGCAATAGTTTTGACACATTGAATTTTGGATTTTAAATAGTTCCCAGTCCCCAGCTATAGCAGTTTAGCAAGCTGCCGCATATCGTTGAAAACTATCTTAGCTCCTGCCTCAGCCAGAGCAGTGCGATCGCTCTGATGGGCATAGCCAAAAACTGTCATTCCTGCCGCGTATGCTGCTTGTACACCTGTTACAGAGTCTTCAATTACAGCACAATCTTCTGGATTGCTGTTCATTTGCTCGGCTGCATAGAGATACACATCAGGAAAAGGTTTGGGGCGTGAAACATCATTAGCACTATATAACTTGCCATCAAATTTATCCAGAAGCCCCGTTAATTTCAATACCATTTGAATATGGCGGTGGCTACTATTTGATGCCACACATTTGGGTAATCTAATTTGCTCCAATATTTCGGTAATTCCTGAAATTGGCTGTAATTCTTGCTGCAAGGGAGCAATTTCTCGTTCCTTGCAAAGTTCGACAAAGTTTTTGGGCAATGGTTTCTTGTAAGATGCTTCGATAATCTCTAAACAGGTTTTTAGAGACTTGCCGATAAATTTTTGAGTTACTTCTGCATAGGTGATAGGAAAACCAGCTTCCGTGAGCGTTTCTGCAAAAATACGATTGATGATTGGTTCACTATCAACCAAGACTCCATCACAATCAAAAATTACAAGCTTGAACCGATTTTTGACCATGTTTTCGCCTCAAATTTCGCATTCTACCATAGGAGTAATAACTAACACTACCGAGCGATCGCACTCTTATTGACTAATCTGGGACTGAATGCCTTAGAGGATGTTTTAAAAGTGGGGGGCAATTGTAAGAAAGCTCACAAGGCTTAAGCTGAGATTGTAAGCATCAGCACCTTGTGAGCAAATGACTAAAGCATATCGTAGTAACCTGAGTTGGGAACAGTGGGAATTGATTGAAAAAGAGTTTCCCTTACCGAAAACAGGGGGTCGGCCTCGTAGGATAGCTATATACACTGTTGTCAATGCTATTCTCTACGTACTTTGTGAAGGATGTACTTGGAGAGGATTACCAGGGGATTTTCCTGCATGGTCTACTGTTTATGG
>NZ_JBWQXL010000088.1:0-8090 GCF_056620565.1 Nostoc sp. LEGE 12454 | reverse complement strand
AGCCACCCCCAAAGCAAAGGCGCTTCACCCAATTCACCCCGCCGGGACTTTACTAGTGCAACTTCTGGAAACTGCCACGCTAAATCCTGCCGCGCACGATTCACGATCGGAGACTGAACGCGATTTAGGTGAGCGAGTCTCAGCACAAGTTCGCGGATTTTGACAATAGTGCGATCGCGAATTTGGACAAATCGACGCGGATCTTGGTGGTAATCAAAGTAATAGCAGGCCAACGCTAAGGCATCGGCATCATCGTCTTTATCTGGGAGTGCTAGGTGGTTAGCTCGATAATTCCTCAGTTCTTTGTGACCTACCAGACGCACTTCTACCCCGACACGAGCCAAGTGTGTACCCCAAAGTTTGCTGTAATTATTGCCAGTTGGTTCTAGTAGTGCAATGTCCGCGTTGAGCGCGAGTAAATCTTGAATTCCCTTTGCATCAGCGCTCAACTTAAAAAACGAACATTCATAATAAAATTGACGTGGATCTTCGGGCTTATCCGTGAGCAAACAAGCCGAAACTGAGGACTTGCTAACATCAAGTCCCAAAATTCTAATCATTCAGTTACTCCTGGGTGGTTTCGTCTTGTCCCTGATGCCATGCCTGCGAATCACCCGAAGGCCACTTTGAGCCTAGTTCACTCTCAAGGCAATGCCGCAGCGCGAACTGCGGCGACATAGGGAGAAAACAGCGCACTCACAGCAGCCGAGCTTGTGAACGTCAGAAAGCCATTACAGCTTGATTCTGCAAAAAAGCCCTAAGCTGCTGTGTATATGTGCTGTACGTCGGATTTGGAGTCCGTCCGCGACGTGAGATTAACTCACGTTTCGGCTACTGTGTCAGGTAGCCCGCGCTTTCATGGCGCGATCGCAATTGCGATTCATCAGGCGGTTATTTCGTCATCCAGAGACTCAACTATTTCTTGAATTTTTTCAGCAGATAATTCCCGGTATTGTTCGCCAGCTTTTGCCCCTACATATTCTTTCCAATCTTCTATGCTTTCTCCAGTCATTTTGGCGAGAAGTTGTATAGCTACTCCGATTGCTAAACTGTTTAGTACATATAAGTCTTTGGGTAAAGTCACGAAGTCATTATTTGGTGGTTTCATAAATTTCATCATCGTCAAATTCTTCGTAGTCTGGATCGTCTTCATCGTTACCCCAAACTGTTGAGCAACTCTCACATTTATAAAAGCCAAAAGCAGAATCATATCTAACTTGGGGAGAGCCACAATTAATGCAATTGGGTGTTTTTAAGTCAGTCATTTTCGTTCCCTCAAATATTTATCCAATTCGCCGCTTCTCACCTGGTCAAGGCTGGCGATAACTATTTGCTCTTGAGATTCCCACCGGAGTGATGCAGTGATGCCGCGTCGGTTGAGTGCCTGTTGTACTTCTGAGCTAGCTAGTGCTATTTCTGCATCAGCGTAATCTTGGGCGATAACAGGAAACACAATCTCTTGAATTTCAGCCGATGCACTCCTGATAACCTGCAACATAGATTTTTTAGCTTGCTCTACTGGTGCTTCAGGAAAATAAAATTCAACCCTAACCCCTTTCTGGACAAGCATTCGCTGAACATCTGCCGCTCTCAAAGCTCGTTCAAATACAACTAAATTGGCTTGATCTGCAACCGAAATTCGAGCCACCAAACCCGCTTGAGTCGCTCGAATTGCTTTCTTGATAATTTCCTTTCCTCTGTCAATAGCTCCCATAACAGTTGTGTGATATTTTTGACATTGGTAGATGAATTCATTAGCGATCGCACTCCTTCCACAAAGCGCGATCGCTTTTAAGTTAGGTGCTTGTCTTTTCGCCTCGCTCGTACCTTTCACCCCACAGCCACCCTGGATGATCGGGAGCGATACTACTCGCCAATCCTTCAACGACCTGATCGCTATTCACTAGTTTTGCTGTCTCTGCATAACAATTTGGCTCAACGAAAACATGATCCTTATAATTCATTGCAATGGCTAGCTTTGCACTTTTTTGATTGATTATTTCACCACTCATTTTGTTGACCCTCATCTAAAATTTGTTGCAATCGCCGTTTACCCTCTTCCCAGCGACGACCGCCCATTTTCAAAATTTGCTCAATCACATAAGTTTCCCCTCTGGCTTCCAGTAGACCAATTACTGCCAAATAGAAGGCTTTGTCATGGGAAGTGGAAGCGGAAGTTTCACCTGTCTGCTCTGCACTTGGCTCCTTATATAAGTGTTCTAGGCTAGTTTGTAACTCCTGCTTAACTTCCTGCGGGTAAGTTGGTGCAGCGCCATAAATTTCATAGAGCGCTTGCTCTTGCTGCTGAGTATGTAGTCCAATTTCTACCTGTTCCAGTTCTTGGTTCATCGCTGATAGCGCTGCACGTCGGGCATCCTGTGCAATGAGCCGCCGCGATTCCCCAACTAGTTGCACTGATGCAACAAGTGCCAAGCTGTAGCTGATTCCTTTGCCAATTTGGGGCAGGGGAGAAAGTGCAGCTAGCCAAAAAGCTGTAGCGCTAGCTAGCAAACAGTTGGTTTTTAACCACCTATCAGCCATGACAGCATTCCTCCCAAAACAATCGAAACTGCGATCGCAATCAGCAAGGCATAATAATCTGGTTCGGACAATTTGAGAAACTGTCTCACCGCGTCATCTGTCAGTAGGGCAAGGGCTAGAGCGACCCCAGACATTATGTAGATAACACACATCACCCGAAACAAAGCTGGATGCAGCGCCCCTAGCCAAGCCACAGAGCTAGAGGCGATACACCCCAGAAGGAACCAAGCCCCCAGGTGTACCGCCTTTGCCATTAGTATTTTTCCTTGATTTTGGCTTTGAGTTCTTCAATGCGCTGCTATGCTTTGTTTTCAGCACGGTCTAAACCAAAGCCTAACCGTGCATACTCAGGTCGCAAGGTGTGTAAATGCCTCGCAGTGGAAGCATCGGAGCGTTTCTTGGTAAGTTCGCTGTCCGCAACTCCTTTAATGTAGTTACGATGGGCTGTGTGTACCTGTGCATCAGATTGTTCAAGGGTTTTGAGGGATTTGTAAGCGCGTTTCGCCTGACGCGCTTCTTGTCTCTTTTGGGTTGCAACTCGCTTGAGTGCATCAGCCTCAGCTTTGTTAAAGTAACGTGGCGTATCATTGATAGGTGCTGTCCTTACAGTCTCCCAATTCCCGGCGTTCACTGGGTTAATGACAGTTGGATCTGTTGGGGCAAGCACCCGATTTTTATCAATTCCGTGGCCCCCTGTAGAGAGGGACGATTCATTACCCTTGTTGCTGGACTTTGCAGCGCTGGTAATTCGTGCAAGGATTCCCATTGTTTACTCCTATCTATTACAAACTTGACTTTTGACTTTCTCAAGCTGTTGGCTTTGGGCTTTCATCTCGCGCAGTTGCACTTGATCCGCGCTTTGGTACGTGGAAATTGCACCTATGCTCAAACCAGCAACTAATGCAGCTGCAAGCATGACTAAAAATGCAGCAATGTTATTCCCGGCGGCTGCGGGTTCAGATGCCGTTGGGTAAAATTCCCCGGTGAATGGTACAACCTTACTGGTAAGCTGTTGTTTAGTCTGTTTCATCTCCTCCCTCTAGCAACATCGGCTGATATGTGGGTAAGAGTAGATGCTCAGTTCCGGCGTTGATTGCAGCGCGGACTGATAGTTGCACTATCTGGCGTTGTTCTGGTGTGGGGTTGTCCCGCATCTGTTTAATGCGTTGCAAGGTGCGACCCGGCAGCTGTCGCCAATATTCGTTGGCGAGTCGCTGTGCATCCTCCTCTAACAGCGACTCAAGTAAATCCGGTGCATCGGATTCTGCATCAATTTCTGCATCGTCATCTGTTGCAGTTTTCGATGCACGGTGGGCCCGCAACATCTCAACTCCCGCATCAGTCCACAGTTTTTGACCGTGTTCATCAATTGCAACGTGAACATCCACCTGGAACACTTCAGGGTGACGACGCATCCATGAACGAATGGTACTTTCAGGTATGCCCGTCTCCCTGGCTGCTTCAGGAGTGGTGTACAGGTTCTGCATTCTGCCCCCAACGGATTTGAGAAATTATCGCTTCCATAACTCCTGCCTGGTCAGAGGGTGAAAGCTGATCTGTCATCTCTCTTGTAATAGAGTAAATTTCGCCGCGAACACCTCCGTCAAGCTGACACCCCAGGTTTGATGCCAGGATCGTCAATATAGAGAGCTTTTCTCGCTTGGTCATCTTCTCAAAGGTGCTGCCATACTTCCTCTGCACTTCGTCTAAGAGTGAATCATCACCTGGAGTGACACTGGTGTAGTAGCCTAATGGCTTGGACATTGGTAAAATCTCCTCATTAAATACTGCATTGTTTGGCGATCGCTCCCCTTTGGACGGTATCGGTCGCCTTTTTACTTGCACTCGTGGGCAAGCGCTTGTATCTTGCGTTCGTTTTCCACAAATCGGGCAAGCTGCCCGTCCATGACTTCCATGTGGACTTGATGCAAAATCCGCGCGATCGCTTCTTTAATTTCTGGAGGCTCTTGCATTGAAGCGGACAGAATTCCGTCTCGCAATTTGCGGTAATCATCTTCTGCTTCTTGGTAAAGTTCCAAGTAAGGGTGTGACATTGGTACAATCTCCTTAATTTGTTGTGTTGGCGATCGCTTGCGAGTAGTGGTCGCCTTTTTAATTGCTCAACTCCTCAGCAGGTCTTTCATTTGCGTTACCGCTACAGGCTGCAATCTCTGTCTGGTTGGGAGTTAGTCATCAGTCATTGGGCATCAGGTACAGGGTGTTTCCGCGCCGGGCACTGTGGCAGTGGCGTGGGTGATTTCTCCGGTTGCAACGCAAACTGTCAGGCGTTGGGGAGTGGGTGCATAATGCATATCTTATATAAGATGACGCAATCAGTCCAGCATCTTATACAATATATTTTATATAAAATCTTGGTAATCTTATATAAGAAGTCCATCATGATCACTGAAGCAGAAAATGGCGAAATCAAAGCACCGAGAACACGGGGAGACGAAGAAGCAGTACAGTTTGGGACTAACACCAACAGGAGTAGAGGGACTGGACAAGTTAGCCGAAAGAATGTCAGTAAGCCGATCGCAACTCATAGAGATGATAGGCCGAGGGGAAATTTCGTTGAACAACGTGGACAAGCAATTCTTGGGGGAATCCTTAGTCGGCTGATCTCTAAAACTCTGGATCTTATAGAGGAGTCTGAGAATAGAACAGCCGAGCTAAAAAACCATCTTGAAGAATTAAAAGAACTGTACAGTCAGTTTCAGGAGAATAAAGAATAAAGCCGTTTACCTGTTTGGGTAGACGGCTTTATTCGTGGCGTGTCGCGCTCACCTCAAACCGGAGTGCGATCGCCACGAATGACCAATGACCAATGACCAATGACGAATGACCAATGGAAAAACCAAAGAAAAAGACTCAGGTATTCAAAAGCGGACAAGTCGAAGGCTACGAAGTGGGGCTGACACTTGAAGAAATAGAATGTCATGCCTGTGGCGGCGGCGGTGAAGTTGTTGAGGACGACGGGGACGGTAATGAATACACAGAACCCTGTAGTGAATGCGACGGAGCCGGTGTTGTGTATCTCTCGATCGACTAACTAAAAAAATCAAAAAGCCACCAGAGATTTAGCGATCGTGGGTGGCTTTCCGAAAACAAACTAATAGTATTATGCCAGAAAATTCATCAAAAAATTCACTTCCGTGGACGGAAGAACACGAAGCATTTTGTTATCAACACCATATTTGCCCTGCTGCTAAATCACTTTGGCAATGGCTAATGAGGCAGGGTGTAATAGCTGAAGAAGTCGAGCCAGATTTATCAGAATTCAACGCCACAGTAGCCAAAGCAAGAGGTAAAGGATACTCACATAATTACCTCAAACATATTTTCGATCAGCTAGTAGAACACAGAGTTATCCAAGTCATTAAACAGTACTCTTGGAAGATATTTAAGTTACTTGTAAGACCCCTCGAATGGTTGAAGCCACCGAGAAAGAAGCGAGAAAAAAACTTACAAAACCATAATTTAAGTTACACTTCACCCACCTCAAATGAGCAATCTGCTGTGACGGGTAATATACAGCAGCAGCATTCCAATTCTTCTATTAATCAAGAGATACTCTCGGAGTCTGGTATACATTTTGACGACAATGTAACCGAGGTATTAGAACGCCCAACATGGCAAGTAAAAATCGCTTTAATCTTATTTGAAATTCGCGGAGGTTTCGACAAGGTAGAGAACCCCGAAGGCTTTATTAGGGATTGTTTACGTGGTTGTTGGTGGGAGACAACCCGCAATCACTGGGCAATATGTAAGAAGCTTTCACATGCGACAAAACCAGGCGATCTAGTTTGTGCATTTGATTTAGAAACTTTCTTTGATGACGAATAAAAAAACTGCCTCCATTTGGAAGCAGCAACCATAATATAACCAGTCTGATTATGAAACAACCTACGCTGTTTGATTTACAAGCTTTTACCAAGCAAGATACTCCTGCTTACGTTTACGATCCGTTCTGGGATGAACTTACCCCCCAAGATAGTCATAGTGTTGGGGCGCAAATCTCAGAGTCAGACAATCCGTGTAAAAGTGTTGGGGAGCAAGTTGCAACTGATACCTTAAAGTCTGCCCCCCAACACGATACCCACTGGATAGAGAAGTACTGGGTAGAGCGGTCTGGTAATAAATATTGGTATTTTCGGTACTGTTGGATGACGGGCCGCAAGATTAACCGCCTCTACCTGGGCAGTGTCGATAGTGCGATCGCCAAACGTAAAAAGGCAGATGTAGAAATTGCGATCGCAGATGGTAAATTACCATTTGAGATAAAGGACTTGATCCGAGGCTGGAAGAATGAATCGCCCACCATGCCCAAGGTGCAACCAAACAACACTAATTTTTAAAAACGGTAGCTATAAATTATCTGACCAGACAGTAGTGCAAAGGTGGTTTTGTCAGAGATGCCGCAAAGGTTTCACTCCTGCAACAGTTCTGGAGATTGCCGCAGCAGGTCTTGAAGCTTCCGCAGCTCATCCCAGGTACGAGCGGTAATGTCTGGTTTTGCAAAAAGCTGCGTAGAGCGGTAATTCTTGGTTCTCCAAGCAATGTAGCGGTCAATTATTTCTAAAAAATCCCCTGAGTATGAGGGGATGGCATGATTTTGATCGTTTATCAGTTTGGAATCAACAGACCTAGCGTAAACCGAAATGTTGTCTTTGAGCGCTATCGGGACACGAATTGAAGTTGTCTTCCCACTGCGCCAAGTGCTACCTGACTTCCAGGTTGTGCGAGTCCTTCCCATAAATTACTTCAACTGCCGTGTAACACGGCAATAGTACCACCTCCTCAGCACTCAGCACCTAATGCCCAATGCCCAATGACTAGACCAAAAAATAATCATTTCCGTCTTACCCTAAGCGAAGACAGAACAGTTGTGCAGTTGACTATCAGTGCATCATCACCGGAAAAAGCAATTCAATTATATGAAGGGCTTGAGCAAGTGATAATTCAAATGATGCGAGTTGACCTAGAACTCGATTGGGAAGAAGACCCAGACAGTCAGCAATGAATAGTGTCAAGGATTCTCAACAACGGGAAGCTGTGCTGCGGGCCTCCAAAAATGGGGTGAAAGTCTTGATTTATCGTGATAATTGTCCTTAAAAGCAAATCTTTTATTGGGAGTCAATTTCATTAAGCCTTCAATGCCCAATAAAAAGCGATCGCACTAAATAGGATGAATGTGCGATCGCACTTGTTGCATTTGCGAGCTGTGAATAGCTTGGTTTGAGTTTATTCGCCCTAAGCCTAATTTGTCATAGATTTGGGTAGAGTCGGTCAACTTCATCCCATGCCTGATTCGCCAAACACTCTAGAGTCATCGCTAGGAACAAGGGGTGATCGTATTTCCCAGCCTCAAATGCCTCAAGGAAGATTTCGATTTGCAGGAATAGGAGCTTGTTGATCATAAAGTTGCGATCGCACCCCGGCGCTCGTCCATTTCAATTTCAAAATAAGGGTCAAGTCCTTTGTTGTCGCGGTGTCCGGTGAAAGTGCGAATAATTTCTTTGGCAATTCCCGCCCGTCGCAATTTGTTA
>NZ_JBWQXL010000087.1:0-8241 GCF_056620565.1 Nostoc sp. LEGE 12454 | reverse complement strand
CCAACTACGTCAAAAGCTAGCTTCCGTCTTAGAAACAATTACACCAGAACACATTGCCTCCCTTACTTCTTACGACTTTATTCTCGAAGCTTTATTTAGCGCAGCTTCATAAAGAATTGGTATAAGTATTTTCCAGCGTTTCGAGACAATAACTCACCTTGGAGCGATGACCAATGGCGTAGACTGTTGGCTGAATATCGTATTTGCAGCCCAGCAGAAATTGGTAATGCAGTCCGTCGTTGTGCTGAGTCGGCTTTTTATCAAGGTAGACCAGGGGAAATTGAGTTTGAGGATTTGCTGACACAGCGACAAGAATTTACTCCAGCTATGGAGCGAGAGTCAGAACAGATACAAGCCATTCGCAATCAGGCTATTTATGCTAAACCTGTAGCTAGTCTGGATGTTTCTCGATTTGCTTATCAACATCGGGAGTTATTTGGGTGAGTCGAATGTAATTTTTGAAATTCCGCTTGTGTCGGATTTTAAAATGCCGATGGTAGAAGTATGGTTGGGATTATTGCTGGGTGGGTTTACATTAGAACAACGTGGTAATTTTTATCACAAGCAAAATGTCTGGGTGAAAAGCTCTCTAACTACGACTGGTGACATCCTTGGGTGCTGACTCTGAGACTACAGCACCGGCTGACCAACCTGACGGGAGCCCTATATTTCCCTTACAAATCAAAATCAAGGCTGAAGGTTTGGTCATCAGAATCCTCTGGTTTAGAGTCTGTAGATAGCTCTTTAGTCGGCTGAATAAGTTGGTTTGACTCAGTATTAATCGGGGTGAAAGCTACTTGTTGAGTGGGGAATGTACCCCTTCTAAAAGCAAAATAACAATCAATAATAAAGTAAAGCGTCTCCAGATAACTTTTACCTAATTGCTGTGATTCTGCAAATATCCGCTCACGGTAGCTATCTTTAATCCGAACTTTTTCCGGTGTCAAGTCTTGTTTGTCTGCCATTGTTATAACTTCCCAGATGTGTTTGGTGAATTCTTGCTGATAATAGTTTTTGCCATTTCTAGAAGCCCAAAAACATTAGCTTCCACTGGATTATCCAGAATTTTGAAGCCGTTCTTTTCTAAAAGCTTCTTAAATCCAGGTAACAGACACCCTCCACCTATAGCCCAAATTTCATCCCCTTGGTGCTTGGCATCAAGTGTCAAGTTCACCACTTTCTTCAAGTATTTTTCATACCAATCTTTCAAACAAGTGCTGTATATATCTTTAATATCGATGTCACGGCTGTACTTGGTATGTCCCATTTCCAGACAAAATCGGATTTTGGATGCATCCCCGATTTTTCCCCCATTTAGATGTTTCATTTTTTGGGAAATATCATCAATGAGAACTTCTACACCGATGGGGTAGGCGGTGTGAACTTCTCGCTTCCCCTGGTTGTAACGAGAATACAGAGTCGTTCCATTGCCAAAGTCTAAAATGGTTAATTTTTTCGGTAGTTGATGCCCAAACAATGCACCCATCCCCTCTAGCACAATTTTCAGCACTTCTACTTTCACCTCTGATTGTTTACCAGCAAGTATTGGCTGATATTCCCCACTTAGTACTTTTTGCAATTCGTCAGCCAGACCTACATCATGTAAGCTGACGACTAATTTTAAGTGCCAAGCCTTACGGTGTGGTAGATGTGCCAATGCACCCAATAATGTCAACAACGCATTATTGACTTTGTTTTCATTGTTATCCGTGTTCCGGTCAAAATGATAACCTGTACGGAAAGCTGATTCTCCGACTGTGTAAGCAGTGCCGTTAAAAACTACTCGTCCGGGTACATCTTCCATCTCGGCATTGGTTATATAGCTGGGGACACGAACTACTTCAAAGCCATCGACTAAAAGTTTTAGGCTTCCATAACCGTTATCAAAGCCAGCAGGAAAAATTTTTTGTAAGGTATGAATGTTCGACATTGGGGGAAAGGTAATACGGTTCAATTTGTAAAAGTTATCAGTTGAGAAGATATGGGGGAGCAAAGGAGAGAAGAATAAAATAACTACCTCTTTTTTCTCCAGCCTCAAGAGCTTATCATACCCCCTTGGGGGCTAAGTGGGGTATAAAGTGTCAAACAGTCAAATATACCCCACAAAACACCCATATATACCCTATACAGGGGTCAAATACTCATCGAAGTCTTGAATCATTTTTGGGGTACATATAGCCCCTATAAAGCCCCCATGAGCATTTGTGAAGTTTTATTTTCTGAATAAAATAAAACTGGTTTACTAGATTGCACTATTATGAAATTTAGTTATTACTGAATGACTAAATTCAGTCTTGACTAAAATTACCAACAAACAAATAGGACAAAAATCTATCTTTACATCTATCTTCTCGAAGAGTAGGACTTTTTGAGAGCTAAAGTAATGACTAAATAGCGTTAATTACAATTTAGTCATTTATAAATGACTAAATTACATAATGACTAAATAACTTAAAAACAACATTATGCATTATGATATTGACTAATTTACACAATGCTGCTGGTAGTCAGTAAAATGTTAATTCTTACTTGTGCATCCTTGTCCGGTGGCCAGGGAAAAACAACTGTTGCAATCTTGTTGGGTAGAATGCTTGCTCAAACAGGACAGCGTGTACTGATGATTGATGCCGATCCCCAAGCGAACCTAACTTTTTACCTGGGGCACGAAGTTCAGCAGAATCAACCCACGCTTCTAGAAGTTCTCAAAAAACAGATCAATACTGAAGACGGTATTTATGAAATCGGAGAAAACCTATGGTTAATTCCTGCTGATGATGGATTAGATAATGCTCAAGAATTTTTGTCTGGGAGCGGTATGGGAGCTATTGTTCTGAGCAAACGCTTAAAAGAGGTATCAGATCTATTCCAATACTGCATTATCGATGCACCACCTCAGCGATCGCAAATCTGCCTTACATCGTTGGGGGCAGCTGACCATATCATCATTCCTGTGGAAGCATCATCCAAAGGTGTAAATTCTCTCATCCGAACTCTGAGTTTAGTTGAGGAACTTCAAGAAATTGATGCTTTTTCAGGGATAGTGCTTGGCATCTTGCCATTCAGAGATAAATGGGTAGGTAATAACCAGGTCGCACAAAGTAAGGCGAGTATCAGTGCAATGCGAACAATTGCCGAAGAAATAGTCGTTTTACCTTCAATTTTAGAATCTGAACAATTTAAAAAGGCCATAGATAAAGGTGTAAGTTTGTCCTCTCTAGGCTTTAAACAACTCGAAACTCCCTTCCAACAAATTATCGAGAGGTTACAAAAGAATGTCTGATGTTTTTGAGCGCCTTAAGAAAAAGACACGTCCAAGTGTTCCAGCACGGGATACAACACTTGTAAAAGTACAACATGATAACTTACTAAATGACCAAATTACTGAATTTAGTCATTTATCTGAGAAACCAAAACCGGATTTAGATAGTGAGGAAGTAATAAACGATAAGGTAAGCACTTCTAATCAAGAACAGCAGTTAGAGTTAACCCAGATCATCAGGCGAACAATCAGGTTAGAACAGGACATTGATACCAAACTAGATACGTTTTGCAATGTAAATAAAATTACTAGAGATACTTTCCTAGAAGCTGCATTTATCGTCTGCTCAGAAAATGAGGAATTATTGCAAGAGGTACTAAAGCAAGCTAGAAAACGTTATCAACAGCGTAAACAAGCTGGTGAACAACGCAAATTTCAGACATTGGCTAAGAAAATCAACGTTAACGATTAAGTTAACCCTAATCTATCCGTGAGAGGTTAAGGTAATTGCACAAATGTCCGTGAGAGTGCAGGAAACTACACTTACGAGTTTTAGTCAAATTCTATTGCCAATGGTGAGTTATAAAGCTTTAAGGAACTGCACTGGTTCTGTAGCCTCACGACTGTTATTCACAAAAATATCAGCAATTAGTCGTAAAACTTCAGCCTGTTCTTCTGGAGGTGCTTCAGCAATTAGCGATCGCAGGCTAATTCCTGGCCTCTGACCAAATAACTCAGATAAATACCACACCCTAGCTTCTACCGGAATAGCCAAAAGTAGCGCTATTAGTTTTGATGCTCCTAGATCCGCCTTCCCGCGACGAAAGCGGGATAACATTACTTCTGACACTTTAGCCTGTTCAGCAGTCTTCTTCGCTTCCAAATTGAAGCGATTCATCATCTCATCGAATAACTGCTGATAACTTTGTGTTTTTTCTGATACAAAACTTTGCATTGCTTTGCTAATTATACTTAAGTTTAACGGTTATACTATTTGATGTTTGATTAAACGACAACGATGATGTATACCCTAATCTTACCAAACTCTTGCTAGGAGTGCTTTTTCCCAGACATATCTTTAATCTTCACATTACTAGCATAGCCATCAAATAAATACCTTGTCGCGATTGAATATAAAAATTCGTTGACTAAGTGTTAATGATGGACACCTAAAAAATTAGTCTCTATCCCAACGGATCGAGGTGAAATTTTGTCTTTTCATTTGTATTAGCAAAATTGTGACACAACCAAATTCAAAAATTCAGGGACGTTTCTATCCACTTAAGCATGAAGAATGGCTGAAAGCCTGCCGTGAACTCACACCAGCACAGAGGGATGTCCTGTACTACATCCGAACCATTGACCCTTATAACCAAGGGATTGACATCAATGCCGCTGAGGTAGCTCGTCAGCTGTCAGCACCAGAGCGGATAGTCCACAGGCAAACTGTAAGCCGCGCTCTTAAGGAATTAGACGCAAAGGGATTCATTGATCTAGAGCTATTGCAAGTCAGAACCAAGGTGAAACCAAAGGGATTATGGTGCAATGACACACCCGAATTTATTGAAGACACCAATGGTGTGATGATGCACCCAAGGTGTGATGACGCACCAATGGTGTGTGAAGACACCGATGGTGTGATGACGCACCCAAGGTGTGATGACGCACCGAGCGCGATCGCCACGCACCACGCTGGATCACCACACACCATGATGGATCATGACGCACCATGCGCGATCGCCACGCACCATGCGGAGGCTGAAAGCCTTGTGGAGAGAGGATTACAAAACCCTAAGATCAATAAGAATTATTTAGACTTTATAAAGACTCTCTCAGAAGACGAGCGAGCGAAATTTTTGGAATTTTGTGAGGAAAAAACCAAAAATCTTAGCCAGCCAGTGAATGACATTGAGGCTTGGTTAGCTCACAAGAACAAAGCCGGAAGAAATCGCTGGGAGGTTTATTACGAAAAATATCTGGCTTCAAAACAGGTACAAGCCAAAAAAACTGAAACAAAAAATGCTCGAGATGAATTCCGCCGAGAACTTGAAGAACGGCAGCGACAGGCTCAAAGAGCTTGGGAAGAGTCGCAAAGCCAAAATCTCGCTGAAAATACTGGCGGTGAGACATGATTGATAAATTGCCACCCCAAAACATCGAAGCGGAAGAGGCGATTTTAGGCGGTATCATGCTTGACCCAGAAGCAATCGGTAGGGTGAGCGATCGCTTAATTCCCGAAGCCTTTTACATTAGCACCCATAAAGATATCTATCAAGCCGTGCAGCGCCTTCATTGCTCTGGTAAACCTACTGATTTACTCACAGTTACAGCTTGGCTTACTGACCACGATTTGCTAGTCCGTATCGGCGGGAGAAATAAATTAGCAACTCTGGTAGACCGCACAGTGTCAGCTGTCAACATTGACACTTTAGCCGAGTTGGTGATGGACAAATTCGCGCGTAGACAGTTAATCAAGGCTGGAAATGAAATTGTACATCTCGGTTACGAGACAGAAACTGAGTTACCACAAATCCTTGACCAATCAGAACAGAAAATTTTCCAATTATCTAATCAAACCCTATCTTCAAACACTGAACATAACAGCACGATTAACATTGCTGCTTACGAGGATTTAAATTCAGGAAACCCCATTTACCCTACAGGACTTCATGAACTCGATAATTTGATGGTGGGATTTGAAAGCGGTACACTCACCATAGTTGCGGGTAGGCCATCAATGGGAAAGTCGCAGATCGCCTTGTTTTTGGCTTTCCAAATGATACTGTTCCATGAGCTACCTGTGGTCATCTTCTCCTTGGAGATGACAAAGAAACAATTGGAGTACAGGCTGTGGAGTTTAATTAGTGTTAGCAACGCTTACAAGCATTTAGATTTAACGCCACTAAAAAGCGATCGCATCCGCAGACATCGCTCAGGTAATAAACCCCTAGCAGACTGGGAATTTACAAGCATTGCCAAAATCGTCGGTGTTGCTTCAGAATTACCGCTGTACATGAATGACTCAAGGGGCATCACCGTTTCACAAATTGCCTCAGAATGCCGCCAAATTAAGGCTAAAGAGGGAAAACTGGGGCTAGTTGTAGTTGATTACCTGCAAATGATGGCAGAGGACTCTGGAGGCAACCGCAGCTATGAACTAGGAGATGTGGCCAGGGGACTTTACAAAATGGCAGGGGAACTGGATGTACCCGTGTTAGCACTGTCGCAAATCTCTAGGGGAGTTGAGGGCAGACAGAATAAGCGCCCAATGATGAGCGACCTTAGCCAATCGGGAATTTTAGAAATGGTTGCAGACAATATTATTCTCGCTTACCGGGATGAGTACTACAACCCAGACACTACAGAGCAAGGAATATTAGAACTCATCATGGCTAAGGCACGACACGGTGAAACAGGCACAGCAACGGTATTTTTTGACAAGTCCTATGGAATTATCCAGAATTTGCGGTGATGGAATATCTGAATCCTCAAACTGCTGTCAAAATCATCCGCCTCCTGTATCGGAACTTTTACTGGGGGGTATTGATAATAGCCCTAGTAAAAACTCTGAACAAATAGACATACCCCCCAGTAAATATAACCCTAGTAAAAAGCGCAGAAATTGGGGTGAGGGTAACGGCACTATTCATTGGCGCACCATTACTAGAGGTGGAAAGGACTATCCCCAGGCTTACTATCATTGGCAGGAAAAAGGGAGCAAGAAGACCAAGTACATTCCCAAGCATTTACTGGGGGATATTCAGGAAGCAGAGATCAAGAAGCGCCCAATTAGAGAAATTTTGGGGTTACTGGGTGTTGTGCCTAGCCCTAGTAAAAACACATTACTGGGGGATATCGAAAATAACCCTAGTAAAAATAGACGACACAAAGAAATACCCCCGAGTAAAAATAACCCTAGTAAAACTAGACGACACAAAGGATTAGGTAGTGGCTCCATTCAATGGAAAACCATCACCCTTCACGGCAAAGATTATCCCCAAGCTTGGTATCACTATGAGTTTTGGAAAGATGGCGATCGCCTCCTTAAAAAGTGCAAGTATATTCCAAAACGACTATTAAGCAAAATAGAGAAGCTAGAAGCAGATAAAGCCCCAGTTAGAGAGATTTTGTCAATATTGCGAGTAAAATTGTAGAAAAGGCTGTTGGTTAAAATACTTGCCATCCTATTCACCTGACCAAAACACAAAATTGAGTGATACTGGTCATGGTTGAAAAGTCGAATTTGTAAACAACTAATTCAATTTGACTGTCTTTGTGATGGTATAGAAGATGTGCTTCGCACAGTGTCCTAACCACCTTGATGATTGCAAGTAACATTCCTAGTTGTAGCAATCGCATCGCCCACGAAGTTTAAAGTCTGGCATCCGCTATGATCAACCCAAGACGATGTGCAATAAGTTGTAATTGCTGTACATCGCGCTCAGTAAAATTGGACTCACGACCTCTACTGCTGACAGATTATTAACCATCATCGGCTCAAGACTGGCGGCAATATGACCAGCAATGCCCCGCCCGATAGGGATACGGATTTGTTATGTAATTTCTTCCTCTAGTCCAATGGTTGCTTGTACAGCTAAACTTTGTAGGTCTGCAACTGAAAGTAGGAGTGTAACAGTATCTACGGATATATAATCTCGTAACCACTCAAGCAGCCTATTAAATGTTGCATTCATATAGATTTGAGTAGTGCGACAGCAAAAATAAAATCAGAAGAGCCGCTAACAAATACCCACCTTCAAGCAGTACAAGATGTCATAAGTTTTGTACTGATACTGCACATATCTATCTTTAGACATAGAAAAATTTCATTCTGATTTCATTTTCTTATGAAACTCTATGAATAGGGTGAACGGTAAGACATTTCAGACATTTATATACCTTCATTAATGACAAGTGATTGCTAAAAATATGTTAGCCAGGGGTAAAATTCTCTGGTTGAGGCTTTCCCGTCAGTTGGTTCA
>NZ_JBWQXL010000086.1:0-9766 GCF_056620565.1 Nostoc sp. LEGE 12454 | reverse complement strand
TTTGTCTAGATGGTGAAGCTGCTCCACTTTTGCGAATCCAAATTAGGGGTTTGGGGTTGAGTTTAGTTGGTTTCAAACCGGAGATTTTCAGAGCCAGTTGTTTAGGATTACCACAAGTGGCACTCAGGAAGATAAATTGCAGTTTCTTGGAGTCGCCACCGTAATGATCTACTACTAGTTTAATGCGACGAATCAGCCAGGACATATTTGCGCCATAGCTACCTGAGAGGGTGTGAGCTTCATCAAGCAGTATATAGCGTGCTTACATCATTAAAGTTTTTTTGCAAATAAATGAAGTTCTTTATAAGATTTGTAAAAATTGCTTGATTTTACAAAAAAAGTATCCTAATTGAACTAGTAAAAGGTAATCAAAAATTAACAACTATAAACTTAAGTAAATATTTCCAAAACACGTATGAAAACTTACAACATTGTTACATTAGGGGCATCAGGCGCGGGTAAGACAGTATTTTTACCTAGCTTGTTTAGATCCCTATCAATTCAAGCAGAGCATGGCTTCTTCCTAGAAGTTGAGGATGCCCAAAAACGAAATTTACTTACTAATCTCTATGCAAAAATAATTACTGGGGATACTTGGCCTGAGACAACAAGATACAGTGATGTAAACGAGTGGACTTTTACCTGTCGTGTTCAGAATCCAGCATTGAATAACTACGCAGCTTGTCAATTTACTTATGTTGATTATGCTGGAGGTAGGTTCACTAATATGGATGAGAACGACAGCGAATTTCAAAATAAAGTTGAAAAAGCTGATAGTATTTTAGGTCTTTTAGATGGACAAAAAATACTTTATTGTCTGAATAGACAAAATACAACTCAAGCTAATCAATTTCTCGACGTGGATTTACCAAGTATTTTAAAACGGATCAAACCTGGCAAAGTACCAATTCATTTTGTCATTAGTAAATGGGATTTAATTGAAAATAATCAATACAATCTTAAACAGGTAAGAGATTACTTATTTAGTATTAGTGCTTTTCAAGAAATAGTTCGCAATCAAAAAAATGTAGCTTCTCTGGTTCGCTTAATTCCAATTAGTTCAGTTGGTTCAAAATTCGCAAGTCTTAAAAGTGATGGAAGTATGAAAAAAAATCATAATGAGCTTCCTCATCCCTTTCAAGTTGAAGTACCTCTTGCTTGTGTTTTAATTGATGCTGTTAAAGCTAATCAGAAGGAATTTGAAGAAGCAAAGAAAAAACTGGATGGTCAAACTATAGGTAAAGGAAATTCCTGGGTATCAATTCTTACATTGGGGTTTGATGTTATTTGGGACTCTTTCTTAGAAAAATGGTTTCCTGATTCCGACGATATATCTATTAAAGCCTTGAAAATATTACTTAGTAAATTAGATGATATTTGCTTTAAAGCATACAGACAAAATCAAGAACAAAGGCTAAAAAACCTTGGTAAACAAAAGGCTGATGCACTTAAACAAGTTACAGACGAAATCTCTGCCCTAAATTACGCAATTGATTGTTTTTTACTAATTGATCAAAAGTTAAAACTGAAGTTTCCTGAATCGGATTTAGTTCAAAATAACAATGAATAAATACTGAAAAAGGTTTTTTAAAAACCCATTAAGTTTTGTTGTTTCATCATTCATAATTTCTGACATGAAAAACTTCAACATTATCACTTTAGGTTCCACGGGTGCTGGTAAAACTGTGTTTTTAGCTAGTATATTTAAGCAATTAGCAGTTCAAGGGGGGAAGTTTGATTTTTTTTTGGAAGTCCCAGACACTAAAGAATCAAACTTCTTAACTAACGTATATGACACACTAATCACTAAAGAAGTATGGCCTGAAGGTACTCGCAGAGATAACATTTCTAAATGGGTATTTACTTGCTGTGTAAAAAATGATTTTGATATATATCGAGCTTGTCAATTTACCTATTGGGATTATGCAGGTGTTATGATTACAGATTATCAAAAAAATGATTTAGATTTTAAAAAAAATGTTCAAGATAAAACTTATGATGCAGTATTAGCAATTTTAGATGGTGTACAAGTTTGTAACTTAATGGAGAATAAAGATGTTAGATCATGGCTATTACGCGACGTAACAAATATAGCACTAATAATACAATCCTGTGGTGAAATTCCAGTTCATTTTATTATTAGTAAATATGATGTGCTGTATAACAAAGGACATAAATTACAAGAAATACGTAAATGTCTTTTAGAAAAAAGTGAAGAGTTTAAGCGTGTGGTCGAGCAAAGAAAAGGTAGACAACTAGTACGTCTAATACCTGTCAGTTCCGTTGGCATGACATTTGCGACGCTTCAATCTGATGGTAAGATGGAAAAAAATATTAATATTATTCCAGAACCATATAACTTAGAAATACCTCTTACCTATGTGATGACAGACCCACTAAACAAGCAACTACAAAATTTACCGAAACGAGGCTGGTTAAATTTTATTGCTCTGCCTATTATTGATTTAATCAGGAGCCAAGTTGATGATGATTTTGATATCTTTAATTTGAGAAGAGTGAAAGATGAAAAAACAGCATTAACATACGCAATCCGATGCTTTAAAAAAATTCAGTCGGATTTTATGAAAGACTTCCCAGATTCGGATTTACATCAGTAGGACTAAAAGTATGAAAGCTTGGCCATTTTTAGTGAGTCGCAATCAATCTATTGATTATCGAACTATAGTGTGTCCTAAATTTATCTATAATGTAGGTATTCATAATATTTTAGCAAGAACAACAGAAGGGGAGTTAAGTGAAGATAAAAACGCTTTTATTCGTATAATTAAAAGTCGTGAAATTAGTCCATTTACCATTGTATATCAAGTATTTAAGGCTACAGAAAAAGATATTAATATTAATACTCAAGGCGAAAATACGCTACTCAAAGATTCTTTTGGTAGAGAAATTTATTTGATCAAAGGTTTTGTATTGAATGGAGAACATAGTGATATAAATTTTTATAAAAACAATATTGAGGAGGCTTATAAAAATTCGATAGAAGGTTATAGAGAATTTTGGCAAAGCACTGACTCTTATTTCACAGTTACTTCTGAGGCTTTTGATTTAATCAAGGGAAGTGAGGAGGATAAACTAAAACTTATTCTACTGGATACTTTTCATACTGAACCACCCGAATTAGAGCAAGTTATCGAACCAGTTCCATCAATCAACCCAAGAAAAACAATTATTACGGCTTTAGCTGTTATTGCTCCTATTATCGTAATTGCCTTCCTGGTTTTTTTACTGAATATTATTAAAGGGCAAGATAATTTAATAGATGTGTACAAGAAGAATTTGGCAAATAATCATATAACCTATGTACAATTTACAGGTGAGACTATAGACGTTTCTGATGCTTCCAGACGTTACTGGATTATTGGCAAGGAGGGTGAAAACTTTATTTTCACTAATAACAGCAAATCTATCTACAAAACTAATGACCAAATCACTATAAATAAGTTGATACCTGTATTTGATGATCTGATTCCTTCTAGTATTAAGGAAGAAACCATCAAATTAAATAATAATGAAGAACCAAAGAAATTACTTAAACAGCAACAAAATCAATATAAGAATGCAGATATATATATAAGTGGTTCTTTGCAAGTGAAATCTCCAGCTAAACCTAAACAAATAAAGCTTAAGTCTAACCAATACCAAACTATCACCATAAATCAGTCCACAATAAAAATGAATTATCACCCAATTGAAGAGGCAATCATTCAATTGGAAAATCAAAAAGTTACTGGTACTGTTACCTTAACAATTATTCAACCAAAACCAAAATTGTAGGACAGAAAATCTATAAGCAATATTTTACAATTAAATATATAATATTAGTTTTAATGAGATCACAAGTATGAACATTAAAGCTTGGCCATTTTTAGTTAGTCGTAATAAGAGTATTGATTATCAAACTGTAGTCGCCCCTAAATTTATATGTGATGAAGGTATTCATAATATTTTATCACTAGCAACAAAGGGAGAGTTAACTGAACCTACAGACGCATATATTCGCGCAATCGAATTTTCTAGAAATCGCTCATATATTATCGTATATCAAGTGGTTAATGCAACAGAGCAAGATATTAATCCTTTAGGTGAAAAAGCGTTAATCACAGATGACTTTGGTAGAGGGATTTATTTGATCAAAGGTTTTGTATTAGAAGAAAAATATGATAAAGAAGATATTGAGGATATGATAAGGAAGCAAGATATTGATGATCTTTATCATAAGCAATTGAGAGAATATTACACACAATTCTGGCAAAAGAATAGTCTCACTCCTCCCATTTCTTCTGAGGCTTATTCTTTAGAAAAAAATAGTAGTGACTGTTTAAAATTAAATCTTTTAGAATTAGAAGAATATAATGTTACCATCAATAAACCGCAATTCCGTACTCAGATTGATATAGATGATGAGATTAGCTCTATTGCCTTTAATCCCACCAATTCCGAGATAGTCGCTATTAGAACCTATAATACTCTAGTTCAATTATGCAATTTCTGTGAAAAGAATGTTAAGCTTACACCATTTGGCAGGAAATTACGTTTGACAGACTTTGATACTGATAAATCAGTATGTTTTAGTTCAGTTAGTTCAGATGAACAATTTATTGTTTATACTAATGTTGAGTCCTGGGAAAAGAATATTATCAATATAATAGAAATTATACATAACAACACAAAACAAAAATTTAGGCAATCTGATTGTGGGCATTCCCGATTCCCTCCAGGAAGAATTCATACAATTGTTTTAAGTCCTGACAACAAAATAATTGCTAGTCTTAGCAAAGAAAAAGCTGTAAGAATTTGGTATTTAGAAAATAAAAAGAAAGAATTTGTCAAATTTAGCCATAATAATGTAGTCAATACTATTACAATTAACCTTAAGAGTAACGTCCTTGTTACTGGAGATGCAAAAGGAAATATTTTGTTCTGGGATTTAAAAAATGGAGAAAGGATTGAAAAAAATATTCCAGAAAAGTTTAAGAACTTTGATGAAATTAGAACTCTTACTTTTAGTCCTGATAACAAAACAATTGCTGTTGCTGGTAGAGATAACAAAACTCCTAAAGACAAGCTTTGTATTTGGAGAATGGAAAAGGAAAACCAAAAAGTTATTGAGATATTCCCCAATCAGGAACGTGTGAATTCTATTGCTTACAATCCTGCTGATAGCCGCATCTTGGCTAGTGCAGGTAAAGACAAAACAATTAAATTATGGGATTTGCGTTTGGAAAAACCCGAGGACGATCCAATTACTATCACTAAACATACAAAAGAAGTAACATCAGTAGCTTTTAGCCATGATGGTAAATTTCTTGCTAGTGGAGGTAAAGATGGAATTGTGAATATTTGGGATACTGCAAACATTTGAAATCAATCAAAGATGTAAGCCTTGATGCTTGTATTTACTACCTCCTGACGCAAGTAGTAAATGCGATGAGGATTACTGATACTGCACAGTTGAGCTAATTCACTATCTTTCTTCGTCTTTGAAGTTTCATAAGTTAACAGGAAATTTAGCGGGGTTGTGGTCTTGTTCTGTTGCTTATGATTGTAGAATTATCTTTAATTTCTCCGAGGATGATAAGTTGTTAGAAATGGTTATTTTATTGATTGATATTGGCAGCCATGATGAAGTTTATTAAATGGTAAAATAGAGGCTTAAGCAATAGAAATAGAGATGAAAATGAGTCAGCAAGGTTAGGGTTTACTTTCGAGGAGGTTATATGATGACTTTACAAGAAATTATTAATTATATTGAAAGTTTGCCCACAGAAGAACGGGACTATTTGTTTGAGTTTCTCCGTAAAAAAAAGGAGGAATCTAGAGGGGATAATTTTTGGTATGGATTACAAAAATTTAGAAAAGTAATCCAAAGCGAGGGGATTATCTTTACTGATGATGATTTCGCTGACTTACGAAAGCGCAGTGTGGTCAGAGAAATTGAACTATGACCTTGAAATACTTACTTGATACCAATATTCTCAAGAGAGCCAGCACGTCCTATTCCGAAAATGAGAAACATAACTTGTGAAAGTTTTGTTAGATACTAATATCATTATTAGTGAATTTGGATTTTAGACTGAAATCAAATATACAATCCAAAATCCAAAACTCTCAGTCAACTTTATGTTGATTAAGTTAACTTAAATAACCTGCTAACACTAAGAATTATTAGCAGTAAATCCTTACTTGACGCTCGATGACTCGCTACCGCTCCGCTATCAGCACCCCTCTTAATAGACATATCTAAATCCAGCATCATAGTTACTGCCTTAGCTAAAGCATTGATGCTTGTATTTGCTACCTCCTGACGCAAATAGTAAATGCGATTAGGATTGCTGATACTGCACATTTGAGCTAATTCACTATCTTTCTTAATCCCAGAAACAATCGCAGACTTAATCCACAGCCAAGTTCTAAACTGCGTTAGGAGAGTAGCAACAATTACCATTAATGGTTCCGAGCGTGACAGTAAATCATCCAACAGGTGCAAAACCTGATTGCTTTCTCCTTGGCGAATAGCAGATGCCAGTTGTAGGCTATTCTGAGTCTGACATGGCACTAACTCTTTTACTTCTGCAAGCTCAAGTTGTTTGCCCTTACCATAAATATACAGTTTGCGTAACTCTGTGGCTGCACGGGTCATGTCGTTACCAATTGCTTCTGCTAGATATTCCACCGCATTCTTTGACAGCACCAGCTTGATTTTTTTAGCCTGAGTAGCGATCGCTTTTTCAATCAAATCAGTACGCCAAGGTGGTATCAATGGAAACTCAAAAAACTTGGCATACTTGACAAGATGTTTGTAAATCTTCAGGCGCTTATCTACAGTGGTGGCGACAAAAACCAGAATTGTGAATTCAGGCATTTGAACAAGCTGCTGCAAAGTTTCTAACTCAGTATCACCCCACTGCTTGAGGTGGCAATTTTCCACAATCACCAGTTTTTTACCACCTGTCAGGGAACGAGTGCGAGCTACACTGATAGCTTGGTCAAGGCGATCGGCTGGAAATCGGTGATAGCAAAGTGTGAGCCATTGAGCATCAATCTCTGCTTTGTATTGGTTTAGCTGTTCCTGGATGGCGTGTTGGTCGTCACCTGTCAGCAAGACAATCATCTTTTTACCCTCCCGTTACTTTGGCAGTTTTAATTAATACAGTCATTGGTTCTTGACTTTGGGTAGCTCGTTGCAGCATTTTAGCGATCGCTTCTTTACTACTTTCAAACTTATTCAAGTAAGCTGGTGTAACCTCTAAAATTGCCTTTTCATCTTGCAATTTAACGAGATTTGCATGAGCCAACAGCTTTTGATTGCTGGGTTTAGCCGTATCCATCACCTGCTGCCAAATTTGAACCAGGTTAGTAGTCTGGGCTGCAACTGCTGGTAACAATTTGTCATCTACAGGTTTAGCTGTCACCTTGTTTGTGGTGTATACTCCAACTGTTGGTAGCAACTTGCCGTCATGGACAGGTTTAGCAGTTAGCGTCTTGGTTGCACTGACAGGCAATAAACTAGGCATCAGGTTCAGTAAGCAAACTTCTAGCCATACAGCAGCATTTACTGTGTACCGAAGATAGTTTTCTGCTTTTTGTAACTCTGCTAGAGACAAATTCAGCGTCTCGAAATTCCAGTGATTTGCTAAAACCTTGAGTTGAGCATAGCTAACACAACCAGTTAGTAGGGATTGCTCTTTGGGTGCAGACTTGATAATCAGTAAGTCTCGGTATGTTTGCAGTAAATTAGAGAGAATCAATTTGGGCGTTTTACCAGAGTCCACTAGAAGTCTTGCTACTTGCAGCAAGTTAAAGGTGTTGTTGGTGGATATTGCCTGTAAAATTGACATTAATTCTGTTTCTGTCACACCACCAGCAATTTCCATGACATGATTGGCAGTGATATCTTCATCTAAAAGACTTACCTGACCCAGTAATTGCAGTGCATCTCTGAGTCCACCATCGCTGAGTCGTGCGATCGCTGTTAGTGCCTGATCATCAATAGAAATAGATTCTGCATCTGCTACAATACCGAGGTGCTGCACAATTGCCTGAACAGACAAAGTGCGGAAATTAAACACCTGACAACGGCTGACAATGGTAGGTAACACCTTGTGCAGTTCTGTTGTGCAGAGGATGAAAACAACATGAGGTGGTGGTTCTTCAATACACTTAAGTAAAGCATTGAAGGCGTTACCGGTTAGACAATGGCACTCATCGAGAATAAAAATTCGGTAACGTCCTGCAACAGGTGCTAAGGTACTGCGCTCAATTAAAGCACGGGCATCATCTACACCATTATTAGAAGCAGCATCAATTTCACTAACATCTAGGCTATTACTGGTTTCAATTGAACGGCAGGATTGACAAATACCACAAGGTTGGTCAGTTGGTTTTTTAGTGTTGAGGCAATTGAGGGATTTAGCAAATATCCGAGCAGTTGAAGTTTTACCTGTGCCTCTAGAACCTGTAAACAAATAAGCTGGTGCAATTTGCAGGTATTTGACAGCATTAGTCAGAGCAGTTTTGATGTAGGGCTGTCCAACTAATTCGGCTATTGTCTGGGGTCGATATTTTTGATGTAGGGCGACTGTAGACATAGGATTCATTAACCTTAATTTGTCGCCCTTACCCCTGTTAAGGGGGTGTAATTTTGAATCCAAAGTAGCCTGATTTGCTCAATTCCAGTAAGATTTACCGATACCAGAAGTTGAGTATGCCTAATTATTTAAACGTTGAAACAGGTGGAGAATTTTATGGGGTTTACAACCAAGCTATAGCACTTTTAAACTTTATCTTCTTGGCTCATAAAACGCTAATTTTCTCTTTTTTACCTGCCTCCTTAAGCAGTAGCAAATTCTGTTAAACCTCGTTTACTGGGATGGTGGAAACCCAAAACAATATCGGCTTGGGGTATTCCGGCTGATAGCAAATCATCAACAACACATAAATTAGTTGCATCTTCCTCCACCCAAATTTTGCCGTTTTTAATGCAGAGATAAATGATAATATACTGTATTTGCTTTTTGTCATCCCAACCAAATCGAAACCAAATATATTGATCTCTTGTTTCATCAAAAGCCAAGCGATCGCTTACTTCAACTCCCGTATTTTTTATGACTTGAGTATTAGTAGTTTCGTAATACTCAGTTAATATCTTCTTAATAGCATTGCGGTATTGCTCTAGCTTATCCATTGCCGAATTTTCTCCTTCTCTGTATTTACAACTATTAACAGTAGGTGATTTTCATTGATGACTGCTTGTACAGATTTACGTTGAAAAAAGTTTTCATAGACAACATCATCAACAGCTAAATAAAGCTGAGTAATACTCTGATTGTAAAGTGTTTACCATATTGGGTAACGATTAGATTCTAAAACATACTTTTCTATCTTTCCTTCTTGCACCCTGCTTTGCTTCCTTTTTTCTGGATAAAACTGGATAAATTTGGCATTTTGGCGGCAAATAGTCGGATATATACCGCCAAAATGCACAGTTTCTATTTGTTAAAATCGAGAATTTTCGTTCATATTGTCAGTTTTGTCCAGAGTTCCTCAAATCCCGTCTAAAATAAACACCACTCGTATCCAAAACACCCTACAAAACTTCAAGATTCCGATTAACATTTCTTAAGCATTTAGAGTGTACAGTGGCAGTAAGAATTGACGCATTTCCATTTGCAGTTCTGGATTTGGTCTATCTCCATAAGGAACCAACATGGCAGGATGATCTGATTGTTGCAAGTGCATTTTGATA
>NZ_JBWQXL010000085.1:0-9856 GCF_056620565.1 Nostoc sp. LEGE 12454 | reverse complement strand
CAGTCAGGGTTTTCAGGAGTTGACCACTGCTGACATCCCAGATTTTGATCGTCTTGTCACGACTAGCAGAAGCTAACTGTTGTCCATTGGGGCTGTAGGCGACGCTAATGACCGAATCGCTATGACCTTCTAAAGTATTCACCTCGATCGCACGATTTTCTTTCTTCTCATTTGGCTTTAAGTAAACAGCTTGCTGTAAAGTTACCACAGTTTGCATTAAAGTATCGCTTCTGTGCTGCACCCAAAGTGTATGCTTGAGTTTGCTACCTGCGCTTAAGGCTGTGATTAAAGCATCTGGGTACTGTCCAGAGAAAGCAAAGGCTTCAGAAGAATTATTGATGGCATTAATTTGACTAACATTTGCCTCTACTTCCCGCTGGAATGTTGCTGCTGCTAAAACAGCAAATCCTAAACCTGCGGCGATGGAACTAAAAAGGGCGCGTTTGAGAAAGTTATTTAGTTTCGCCTCACTCAGTTTTCTTTGTTCTCGTTCTTTTTCCAGTTCCGCCATTACCTGCTTTAACTTCGGTTCCTGTTGCTGGCGGATAAAGGCGGCGATGTAGTCATGTACCAGTTGGTAACGGTCGGCGGGGTTTTCTGGTAGCAAAACCACTAAGCCGGATCGGACAAAAATTTCTAAAATCAAATCTAATTTACTGATTTCAGAAGCGTGTTCTGCCCTAGTTTTTGATCCCCCCGCCTGCGGCGACCCCCTTAAAAAGGGGGTTGAAGAAATTAAGCCCCCCTTTTTAAGGGGGGTTGGGGGGATCTCCGAAAAGTAGGGGAACAAATCGCGTTCCAATTCAGCGCGAGTCTTGAGAGGGCGAGTTCCTTTTTCATCGGTCAGCAAATAGAGTAATATGTCTGCTGCTTGCTGATTTTCTTCACCGCAATCATTAACAACTTCATGCAAATAACGCTTAACCAATTCGTCCTTAGTACCACGCTGCCGATATTCTGCCAGAGTTGTAATATTCTCCGTTTGCAGTTGCGCCCCCACAACCTGCAACTCAATGGGACGAACTTCACCCAATTCTCCGGCTAAATCTTGTACCAGTTGTTCGACTAAAGCAGGTTCTAAGTGAAAGCTAGTATTTTCAGTTAAACGCTGGATAATTGACTTCGCATCAGCAGGTGAGAAGTTCCCCAACTTGTAAAGCACATTATTGCTGAGAATGTCATTGCCAATAATCTTGAGACTGGACAAATCATTGCACTCCAGCAAGTAATGAATGTAATCCACCCGCAGCGATAAGATAACTTTCACCGATAGAACATTCAGACACTCTCCCAAAAACTCAAAGAATTGCTTCCTTTGTGCAGGTTCGGTGTAAACAAAGAAAAATTCTTCAAATTGATCGAAAATTAGTACTGTGCGGAGGTTATGCTGTTCGTTTTTGCGAAGTTGGAAGAGGAGGGAGTGGGGAGTGGGGAGAGACGCGATGAATCGCGTCTGTACAAAGTGGGGATTTTGAAATTCAGAGGTCGAAGTTCCGAGTTCTGAGGCTGAAGTTTCGAGTTCAGAGGTCGAAGTTCCGAGTTCAAAGGCTGAAGTTTCGAGTTCAGAGGTCGAAGTTTCGAGTTCAGAGGTCGAAGTTCCGAGTTCAAAGGCTGAAGTTTCGAGTTCAGAGGTCGAAGTTCCGAGTTCAAAGGCTGAAGTTTCAAGTTCAAAGGCTGAAGTTTCGAGTTCAGAGGTCGAAGTTCCGAGTTCTGAGGCTGAAGTTTCGAGTTCAGAAGTCGAAGTTTCGAGTTCAGAAGCTGAACGTTGAGGTTTTAACTCTCCCCACTCCCCACTCCCTCCCAAAAGCCTCCCTAACTCTTCCACCCAGTTGGTGTAAACGCGCATTACCACCGGCAAATAATCTTGAGTACCGATCGCTTTATTCTTTAAAGCCGGCACCAGTCCCGCATTCACCAGGGAACTTTTGCCTACACCCGATTGCCCATGAATTACTATCAGTTTATAATCAGGGCGACCCATGCGTTCGATTAAACGTTCTACATCCAAGAGACGACCAGATGCAGCAATTTCTGGGGCAATATTTCCTTGGGGAGAGTTTGAGCGCAATGTCTCGACAAATGCCTGTTTTGTAGCTTCTAACTTACCCGCACCAATAAAAGCCCGTAAGCCAAATTGCTGTTCAATGGAACGCCGTTGTTGTTTAATTTTGTATGCTTTGAGATATTCTTTCTGCTCAAAATAAAGCTGCTGCAAAAACCTGAGAATATCCAAGTAAAGCCTGACATCTTCTAAGGTATTACCTACATCTTTAGCAGTTTCTAAGCTGAGAGTTGCCTCTTTAATTTGACCTAAATAGTATTGAGAACGACCTAAAATAAATTGATATAAGCTCAAGTCTTTTGATTTTAAAACCCTTTCGGGAATATCAGATAAAATTCCTGATATATTAGCTGATTCCTGATTTGGAATTGCAGCAAAAACTTCTAATGCTTGCTTAACTAACTGATTTGCTTTCACCCAGTTTTTTTGAGCCAAAGCCACCTCAGCTAAAAACCCATAATCTTTGGCTAATTCCCTTGGCTGTTTGTTATTTTGATGGATTACTAAAGCTTGTTCGGAAAGACTCTGCAATATTTCCCACTTTTTTAAGTCTCGCAAAATATCACCGAATTTCACTACTGCCTTAGCAATTAAATCTAGACTTTGGAACTGGTTAATAAAATGTATATACTCTTGAAGATAATGCCACGTTCTCTGCCAATCTTGACAATTGATATCTTGATGCTTCAAAGCTTTGAGATAATAGCAAAAGCTAATCTCACCGATGACTTTTGCCTGTTTTTCTAAATTATGACTTTGCTGCCAGAGCTTATAAGCTTTGTGATAATGCTCTAACGCCGAATCTTTTTGATTATTTATCTGTTTAACAAAACCTAATAAAGATTCTAAGTTAGCTTGAATATCTAAATTATAAATATCTGGCTTGTTGAGTAAATATCTTTGCGCTGCTTCTAACTCATTTTCCAGCTTCAGATATACATCGAAGCTAAATTTTAAGTTATTACTAAACCATTGATTAGCCGTTTCAATAATAAAATCTACTAATTGCTGTGTTGATATATCAAAATTTCTCGTAGTTGCCCAACTTTCCAAATCTGGTGCAAGCTGTATTAGATGCTTGTAGATTTCATCGTCAATCCAAAACACTAAGGGAAAAGCAAAATTCTTGCGAAACTCCTCCCGCACTTGATTTGCAGAAGTTAACATCACAGGCAAATTCTGCACGGATTCCAAACCCACAACCATTACACAGGCTGGCATTTCTGCGCCGAATTCTTCCTGAATCGCAGTATAAAGAGTCCTGTTCGATTGCCGCACCGTCAAGACACGAATTTCGACTTGACAAATTTCTCGCAGTCTGGAGATTAAGCGATCGCGCAAGCTAGCATAATTACACCGGGCCAATATCAGCTTAAACTGTCCCACAGAGGATTCGATCGCCCAAGCTAATTGTTTCAGAGTGCGATCGCTGTTTACATGGTCATCTTTTGGTGGTTGTGAGTCTGTCATAAGCTTATGGAGGCAGGGGGCAGGAGGCAGGAGGCAGGAGGCAGGAGGCAGGAGGCAGGAGGCAGGAGGTGAGAGGTGGAAGGCGGGGGGCAGAGGATAAGAGGTAGGAGAGATTCAAGACTTCATCTTTTGAATAGTGGACACCAAGATTCCTTGAAACCTATCAACTTCTTCCAAAATAGGAGTAAATATTTCCGGGGATGTCAATCCAACTTCCTTGGCAATAATCAACTGGGTATCGAGTTCTCGAAGCGAACCTAGAGCAATATGAAGAAACTGGATATATTCGTTCTGTGTTTTTCTACCATAGCCTTCTGCTATATTTGATGGCACAGAAACTGCGGAGCGTCTAATCTGACTAGTTAATCCGTAAAGTTCAGACTTAGGGAATTTTTCGGTAAGTCGATAGCAGTTAATAGCGATCTGCACTCCGCGCTGCCATATAAATTGCTCTCTATAGCTCATGATTTAGAAGTTTGAAGTTAGAAAAAACTAGATAATTTTGCACCTCCTGCCCCCTGCCTTCTACCCGCTACCTCCTGCCCTCTGCCCCCTGCCTCCTGCCTCCTGCCTCCTCATTGCAACTCCCTCGCCTCAGCCAAAACCGGATTAACATCAAACCAAGACTCGCCACCATCGCGATATTCAAACACAAACCGACTGCGGATCAGTTTTTGATATCCGTGGTCATCGCTCACCTTTTTCCTTTCCTTGACATGACGTAACAATTGCCACTCATCCTCAGAAATCGGTAACATGATTTCATTCCGCCGAGAACGAATTACTTGCTCTAAGGTTTCACGGGTTAGAGGAAGACTCATCTCTTCCATAATCCAGGTATTCAGCAGCCTCAACACATCCCGCACATGACCACCGCTCATTTGACATAAACGCTCTAGGCTAGCAGCACTATCAAAAATCTCGGTAACTTTATTTAAACGCTCCTCTGGTGTCATGTCAGGAAAAGCTCTAGCAAGTACCATCTGCTGCATGAGTAACATTCCCTGTGTATGAACGCTGCCATCAGGCCATTGTATAGGAACCATTGGTAACACCTTGGGGTCTTCTGGGAAACGCTGAGTCAGCATTCCGTAATCGTTGGAAAACTTCAACGACAAAGGCATGGTGTAGATGAGATGACAATTCAGCTTCGTCAAAAACTCACCCTGATCGACAAATAAATATTCTTGCTGCGGACGACCCCAAGGTTTGGCACGATTATCTATGCGGTCGAGATTATCGACAATTACCACCAGACCATTTTTACCCTGCTGTTTGAGTTTAGCGATCGCAGGTTCTAATAATTCTTGATTAATTGCTTCCAGCAGCTTAGTTTTCTGCGGTGCTAAATACTGATTGAGTTTTTCGCGCAGCATTGGGTCATTTTTCATCTTCGCGGTGATTTCCCCAATGCCCACAGACAGAGAAAACTTATCTTTATCTGCGGATAAACCGACATCACCAAGCACCGGAAGCTTAACTTTTCCCGCCGTCACCTCGGAGTTTAAGACCTTCCAAGCACCTTGCAGCAACTCATTAAACTTGTTAGGTGACTCCAAGGTAATTTTATCCAGACTTTGACTTACCCGCCGAGCGATCGCTAGCAACACATCAGCAATATCGACATCAGTCATTTCCAAGTCATCACTGGACTCAAAATAGACTACATGGAAGCCTAACTTTTCCAGTTCGGCCTGTAACCGTAATAATTCTGTCGATTTTCCACAACCAATATGCCCAGTAAATAAAGTGCAAGTGGGTTCATTCGGCTTAAAAAAAGTAATTTTCTGCTTCAGCTTGCCCAGAATATCACCACCTCGTACCGAGGAAAAATCTATATAATACTTGCCATCAGAGCTATTGTTGACAAACAGAGTTCTGCTGGGATCGCTAGCCTGATAAAATTCCCGTAAATCTATGGACATAACCTGGTAGTGCAATTATCTCGTATTGTCTTAACATATCCTTGTGGAAAAGGATAAAGTTATTTACATCTTTGCATCTCACTATTTCGGATAATTTTCGCATTTACTGCCTCAAAGGCGATCGAATCGTTTATTAATCTCCAAATACGAAATTTAATCAACTCGTAGCAAATTCTCTGCGTGCCTTTGCGCTTACCTCTGTGCTCCTTTGCGTTTAAAAATATTTAAGTTATCTGCAAAAACCGAGACTTTTTTTGATACTATTTAAGACCGGACTCTTTAAATATTGATTGACGTATGAGCAAAGGTACCCTGTTTGATAAAGTTTGGGACTTACACACCGTTGGTACACTTCCCTCAGGGCTGACGCAACTATTTATCGGGCTTCACCTAATTCATGAAGTAACCAGTCCCCAGGCTTTTGCTATGTTACGCGAAAGAGGTCTAAAAGTACTCTTTCCACAGCGTACCGTCGCCACAGTCGATCATATTGTGCCCACAGAAAACCAAGCGCGTCCCTTTGCCGATAACTTGGCAGAGGAAATGATTCAGGCGCTGGAAAATAACTGTAAAGAAAATAACATAACTTTTTACAACATTGGTTCTGGTAGCCAGGGTATAGTTCACGTCATCGCTCCCGAACTCGGACTGACCCAACCAGGAATGACGATCGCTTGTGGAGATAGTCACACTTCCAGTCATGGGGCATTTGGTGCGATCGCATTTGGTATTGGTACTAGTCAAGTCCGGGATGTTCTCGCTTCTCAAACCCTTGCCCTCTCCAAACTGAAAGTCCGCAGAATCGCAGTTAATGGCACTCTCAACCCTGGTGTTTACGCGAAAGATGTCATTCTGCATATCATCCGTTCGCTAGGTGTCAAAGGTGGCGTAGGCTATGCTTACGAATTTGCAGGGACGACATTTGAGCACATGAATATGGAAGAGAGGATGACTGTCTGCAATATGGCGATCGAAGGCGGTGCGCGTTGCGGCTATGTCAATCCCGATCGTGTCACTTACGATTACCTCAAAGGCAGAGATTTTGCACCCAAAGATGCAGATTGGGATAAAGCAGTAGCTTGGTGGGAATCGATCAAGAGTGATGCAGATGCCCAATATGATGATGTAGTGATATTTGACGCTGCTGAAATTTCTCCTACCGTTACCTGGGGGATTACTCCCGGTCAAGGTATCGGTATCCACCAGTCAGTACCTCAACCAGAAGAACTGCTAGAAGAAGACCGATTTATTGCCGAAGAAGCTTACCGCTACATGGATTTATATCCCGGTCAACCGATTAAGGGCACTAAAATAGATGTCTGCTTTATTGGTAGTTGCACCAACGGCAGAATTAGCGATTTGCGAGAAGCGGCGAAAATCGCCAAAGGTCGCCACGTTGCAGAAGGAATCAAAGCCTTCGTTGTCCCTGGTTCGGAACGGGTGAAGGAAGAGGCGGAAGCTGAAGGACTGGATAAAATCTTTCAGGAAGCCGGATTTGAGTGGCGCGAACCAGGATGTTCTATGTGCCTAGCCATGAACCCTGACAAGTTACAAGGAAGACAAATCAGCGCTTCTTCCTCCAACCGCAACTTTAAAGGAAGACAGGGTTCCTCCTCCGGTCGGACATTGTTAATGAGTCCGGCGATGGTCGCCACTGCTGCGATTAAAGGCGAAGTCTCTGATGTGCGCGAGTTGCTGTAACCCCATCTTGTGACAGAGAAAACTCTCTTAAACTTTCTTTCCTTTGCGTTCTTTGCGTTCTTTGCGGTTCGTTTCTTATAAAAATTATGGTGAGTGAAGTTAAAACAGTTTCAGGGCGCGGTATACCTTTAGTGGGCAATGATATAGATACCGATCGCATCATTCCGGCGCGATATTTGAAAGCCGTTACCTTTGATGGGTTAGGTGAAGGTGCATTTATCGACGATCGGACAGCACTTAAAGGCGAACATCCCTTTGACCAACCCCAGTACCAAGGTGCAAATATTTTAATAGTTAACCGTAACTTTGGCTGTGGTTCATCACGGGAACATGCACCCCAAGCGATCGCAAAATGGGGAATCCAAGCTTTAATTGGTGAAAGCTTCGCCGAAATCTTTTTCGGTAACTGTGTGGCAATGGGCATACCTTGTCTGACAGCCGATGCTGTGACTGTTAAACAACTGCAAGAGTTAGTCGCTGCCAATCCCCAAGCCGCCGTGACAGTGAATCTGGAAACCTTGCAAGTGCAAATTGGCGATTACATCGCCCCAGTTGCGATCGGTGAAGGTACAAGAAGCACATTTATTTCTGGAACTTGGGATGCTTGCGGTCAGTTAGTAGCTAACGCTGACCAAGTTCGGGCAACAGCTACAAAATTACCCTACGTCGGTTGGGGTAATTTAGCCGCGAGTTAGTATTTTCTCATTCTCTAGCTGTCAGCCAGGGAATGATATCATCTTCGGTAGATTACTTGTGATTCCTGCGTGGTTTCTAAATACTGTTCGGTTAAGCCAAGAGACGCGATGAATCGCCGTCTCTACAATAATCGGTCGGTTTTTAACCAAATCGTATTGCGTGGACTCTCCCCTAGTAGGCTTACGGTGTACACACAAGTAATCTGATTACCCAAAAGTCCTTCTAAACCTCACCCTGTCCTATCGGAAATCCCTCTCCTCAATGAGAGGGACAGGCTTTGCCTAGCAAAACCAGGGTGAGGTTCTTTTATTATGCGCAATTCAGCGGACACGATATGAGCCGTCGAATTTACGTAACTTTAGAACCACAATATTGAATGAGATTAAAGTATTACATTTTACTCATTGGATAAATACTTATTTGAGAGTCAATGTAAAAATAAATGCTTCAACTTCAATAAAAATCTAGGTTAATGACTGAATGAATTAATTTTTATTAGGTGATTTTAAGTCACTAGTACTTATAAATACTTGGAATAAAAGCTCACCGTGTTTTATAGATAAACACCCAATTATTAATACTAGCCAAAGAATTAACCAGTTGTCAGCAAAGTCACAATACTAATACGGCTTAGTATTTAATATTGTCATTTATTCAACGCTACTTACATTTATTTGAACTTTAACGAAAATCACTTAATCAGTGGAAAGCTAGCTTGCAAAAGGGATTCACGAGCTATTCTTTATTTTTAAAATGCCGTGAAAAGGTCAGGTATGTCTCTAAAACTCATAGTGAAGAAATTTTACAAAAACCAATCTTCTGCATAAAACAAGAAAATATCTCTGAATAATACTTAGCAGCTAAAAACTATAAGTTTTCTAGTTCATAGAGAGAAACTAGTACTTCCATTCATTTATTAAAAATGAAGTATTAGTAACTCATTGTTCACTTAGATAAATTAAGAATTAGGAGTATTAATCATGGCAGTAACTTGGATTCCAGGCCCAGGCCCGACTAATGGAGCAGATGTAGGTATTAGTAATGCCGCTTCTGATAACTTCAATGGTTTGGATGGAAATGACAGCCTTTTTGGAAATGCTGGTAATGACCTGTTACGAGGTGGGGATGGTATCGACTTTCTATCCGGTGGGAACGGAGCGGATACCCTAATCGGAGATCGTGGTAACGACACCTTCATTGGCGGAAACGGCAACGACAGGCTCATCTGGAACAATGGTGATGGTAGCGACAGAATGAGCGGTAATGCTGGCTTTGACGTGGTTGAGGTCAATGGCGCGGGTGTAGGAGACAACTTCCGCCTAGAACAAGATGCTCAAGGCAGAGCAATCTTCGATCGCCTGAATCTGGTTCCCTTCACTCTGACTGTAGACAGTGCAGAAAGGTTTGAAATCAATGGTGGTGGCGGTGATGACATCCTCGATGTCAACAACCTGTCAGCAACTTCTGTAAATGCAGTCTGGTTCACAGGCGGGGCTGGAAATGATGTGCTCGATGGTAGTGGCACAGCGACACCATTGAGAGCCTTCGGTGGTGAGGGGAATGACAGTCTGACAGGTGGTACTGGCAGTGATAACCTTTTTGGAAATGCTGGTAATGACCTGTTACGAGGTGGCGATGGTATCGACTTTCTATCCGGTGGGGACGGGAATGATACCCTAATCGGAAATCGCGGCAACGACACCTTTACTGGCGGAAACGGCAACGACAGGCTCATCTGGAACAATGGTGATGGTAGCGATAGAATTAGCGGTAATGCTGGCTTTGACGTGGTTGAGGTCAATGGCGCGGGTGTAGGAGACAACTTCCGCCTGCAACAAGATGCTCAAGGTAGGGCAATCTTCGATCGCCTGAATTTGGTTCCCTTCACTCTGACTGTAGACAGTGCAGAAAGGTTTGAAATCAATGGTGGTGGCGGTGATGACATCCTCGATGTCAACAACCTGTCAGCAACTTCTGTAAATGCAGTCTGGTTCACAGGCGG
>NZ_JBWQXL010000084.1:0-10060 GCF_056620565.1 Nostoc sp. LEGE 12454 | reverse complement strand
ATTCGTTTGGCATCCGGGAAATGTCTTTGTGGGCGGTGGCTAGGTAACTTTACTATCACGGAGGAATGTCTGCTGGTAGGTGTTTTTCAGTTTACCTGCAAACAACACCAATTAGATAGCTAGGGGTATCAAGGGATTTTTTACCAATTTTGTGCTTTATTTTCGTTGAGGCGGTCGAACTCATAGCCTGTAGTTTTGTTCGGTGATATTTATTAATTGAGAAGCTTTATCTGCGTTTTTTAAGCTTGCGCTTTTTCTTGGGTTGAGGTTGTAGAGGATTAACGAGGGAGACAAAAGGTTTGTAACCACGAGTGATGCGGGGCGTGCCGACAAACTTACCAAAAAAGGCTTTGTTGGAACTTACTGTCCACCAGGTTGCCCATCCCCAGGCGGTTACAATTCCGGTTGCAAGCCAGGAAGCTTGCATAAAACCCTTAACTACCATGTAGGAGATGAGAGCGATCGCACTCCAGGGAACAATTTGGTCGGCGGGGAATGGCCCGAGACGTGGTTGGTCTCCTAATACACGGTTGACTGTACGAAATTCCCGAACTCTTGTCATTATTACGAAAGGCAAAAGTCAGCTTTTGAAATCTTGATGAGTGGCACTTGTGGAATTGTGCCACTCGTGGTGGCTTTTTTGACGAGTGGCTACTCAGCCTGTTACCAGCCCTGCAAGCAAGTCTCCGACTACAACTGTGAGGGCAACGATAATTGGTGTACGGGCGATTGTTTGCCAATCCTCGTCGTTTCTGGCTGATTGAACGACCCGGATCAGACCAATACCAAGGTAAATTAGGAACAAACCGCGCAGTACTGCGAATACGTATTTGATAATGTCTGCATTAACACCAGTAAAATACTCAGTGAAAAAGTCCTCTGCATTTTGCATGAACTGGGCGTTTGCTGGTGCAGCAGCGATATCCAACATAAATACTACACCTACCAAGCAGAACAAGACAGTATAAATATTGATGCCATACTTGCGCTGCCATTTCTCGAAGTTGGAAAGTAGCAAGTTTGCTTCCTTGGGTAGTAACGCTACAATGCCAGTTCCAAAAGCCAGCGATGCCATTACCATGTGATGAATGGAGATATCTGCGTTAATAACGTTGCAAAAGAATCGTCCGTTTACCTTTGTGGATCATGCCCTGAAGTGTGGGGATTCGCTGATTGGGGTGACTTTGGAACAGTTGCGTTATTGGAATTTAGACACAACTGGCACACCGGAGTTATTTGCTGAGGAGATTCGGCGGGAAGTTGATAAGGTGATTGAGTTACGGCGAGAGATTGCATCGCTTCCGGTGTTGACGAGGGAAGACCAAAATCGCAAGGTGTATTTATTGACGGAAGCAAATGCGAGAAGTTTTGATTTACGTCAAGGTTGTAATTTATTAGTTGGGAGTTATTTTAATGATTGGTCGGAGAAGGAAAGGGAAGGTTTAAGGAAGACTTTGCTAACTACTTTTCGGGATGGTGCAGATATTCCTGATGGGATGGGTAAGGCTTTACCTGATTTTGAAAAGTTGCATCCGTTTCATTGGGAGTTGGAATTTCCAGAGGTGTTCGTAGTGAGCGATTTATCGCTTAATAATGATAAGGGTGGCAAGAAAAGCACTAAAGTGCTTACTACGAACGAAAATCAAAAGTTAGGATTTGATGCGATTGTGGGAAATCCGCCGTTTATGGGTGGAAAAAAAATTACAGGTGCTTTGGATACAGCTTATCGAGATTTTTTAGTTAAATGGATTGCGAATGATAAACGCGGTAACGCTGACCTTTGTGCTTATTTTTTCTTACACGCCAAACAGTTATTAAATGTAAATGGTGGATTTGGTTTAATCGCTACGAATACCATAGCACAGGGTGATACTCGTGAGGTTGGGTTAGACCAGTTAGTTTCTGATAGTTGCGTAATTACTCGTGCTGTATCTAGTAAAAAATGGGAGGGTATCGCTAGTTTAGAAGTTGCCTATGTTTGGTTACATCAAGGTAATTGGTTGGGTGAATTTGTTTTAGATGAAAAGTCTGTGGATGGAATTACAGCTTTTCTGACGATACCTGGTAAAGCAGTAGGTAATCCTTATCAGTTAGCTGTAAATAAAGATAAATCTTTTCAAGGTACTCTAGTTTTGGGAATGGGTTTTGTATTAACTCAAGAGGAAGCAAAAGCATTAATTGAAAAAGACCACCGCAACAAAGATGTTTTATTTCCTTATTTAAACGGTGAAGATTTAAATTCTCGTCCTGATCAATCACCTAGTCGTTGGGTGATAAATTTTAAGGATTATCCTTTAAATACTGAAGATGATAATTTTAAGAAACCGAAAGGTAAACCTTATGCGGCTGATTATCCTGATTGTTTGGCGATTTTAGAGGAAAAGGTTAAAACTGAAAGAGCAAATAAAGCTGCGGATGTTGCAGCTGCACCTTGGTGGCAGTTTTGGCGAATACGTTCAGAACTCTACGATGCGACCACAAATATGGAACGAGTGTTAGTAATCGCAATTGTCAGTAGAACAGTAGCGTTTACTTTTGTCCCTGCCAATCAGGTTTATGCTCATAAATTAGCTGTTTTTTCATTTGAAAATGATTCATATTTTAGTATTCTCCAGTCAAGTTTTCATTATCACTGGGCTTGGAATTACAGTTCGACGATGAAAACTGACCTTAATTATAGCCCCTCAGATGTATTTGAAACCTTCCCCTTCCCCACATCAACCGCAAATCTAGAAGAAATAGGCGATCGCTACTACAATCATCGCCAAAATATCATGCAAACACGCCAAGAAGGATTAACCAAAACCTACAACCGCTTCCACAACCCCGACGAAACCGCCGCCGATATTCAACAATTGCGCGAATTGCACATAGAGATGGATAATGCTGTAGCTGCTGCTTACGGTTGGCAAGATTTAGAATTATCTCATGGTTTCCACCAAACTAAACAAGGCTTACGCTTCACCATCAGCGAAACTGCACGGCGAGAAGTGCTAGATAGATTATTAGAATTAAATCACCAACGCTATGCTGAAGAGGTAGCACAGGGTTTACATGATAAAGGTAATAAAAAAAGTAAATCTGGAGGTAAGAAGAAGGCACAAACGGAATCTAAAAAACAAGATAATGATAATGGGCAGATGAGTTTATTTTAGGTTGAGAATATGGAAGATGAACCCTCACCCCAACCCTCTCCCAGAGGGAGAGGGAGTAAAGAAAGAGAAAAAGACAGTCAAGAAAAAGAACCACAGAATAAAAATAAACAAGAAAAAGATAACGATAAATCTTGTCCCCCTCTCCCTCTGGGAGAGGGGCTAGGGGTGAGGGCAGAAATCTCTAAATTAGCAGGTAACAACCGACAAATTCCCAAAGTATTATTAGAACGCGCCCGCGAGTTAAGAAAACAACAAACACCAGCAGAGCAAATATTATGGGAATGTTTAAGAAATCGACGTTTATTAAATACAAAATTTCGCAGACAACATAATATTGGTAGATATATCGCTGATTTTTATTGTCACGAAAAGTTATTAATTATCGAGTTAGATGGTAGTATTCATGCAAATCAGCAAACTGAAGATTCTATCAGAGAAAACTGGTTAAATTCTAATCAGTTGATTGTAATCCGCTTTAGTAATGAGCAGATATTTGATGATATCGAGTTTGTTTTACATACAATTGCTCAAGCCCTCATCCCCTAGCCCCTTCTCCCCAAGGGAGAAGGGGGACTGGAACTAGAATTTGGCAGGGTGGGTTATAAGTTTTCACCAATTAAATACCTTTTTTACAAACCGATTTTCCCAATCCTTTTCATGTTCATATTCATCTAACCAAACCTTTAAATCAATTGCATCTGTAAATTCCATAAAAGCTATTGCAAATCCTTCTAACTGTTGCAGATTCAATCCGCGAATGCGTTCGGATATTCCAGGTATTTCTTCCTCAAGTTCACTAATATCACAAAAACGACTACGAACTAAACAATTAAACAAATGATATACACCTGGATATAAAATATCTTCATCATTGACTGACTCTTGCATAAAATCCTCACTCAATAATTGATCAGATATTAATATAGTAAATTTTTACTATAAAACAAATAGCTTATTATTGTAAAAATATGAATTAAGTTAAATTTACTTTAATAATTATGAACAATCACTATATAAAAGACCGGAGTTTTTACCTCCGGCTTTATCGCTTTATAGTTTATCAAAACCTAAAACTAATTACTTTCCTGCTGATCTAACCAAGTAATTAAATCAGATACTTCTGAAATGTTGAACAATGCAGCACCTAAAGCTTCGAGCTTCTCAACAGATAAAACTTGAACTCTCTCAATTGTGAATGAATTAAGCTCCCCAAAACGTTGATTGAGTAACCGCAAACAAAATGAAACCGCTTCTTGTTGTTTCCCCTTCTGCAAAATATCCTGATAAATCACTGACTCCTGCATAATTTCCTCTCCTAAAAATTGCTGAATTAAATCCTTCTTAAACTTCAAACCTGCTAATATTTCTGTGTAAGCGGCGATATTCTGCCGAGTTTCCCTATCTGAGATTCTAGCAACACTTTGGGCAACCTGCGATAATAACCTTTGGGGTGAATCTGTCTGTGTTAAAGGTGCTAACGGTAATAATGCAGGATTATCCAGAAATAACACCGAATCTTGTTCCCACATTCTGACAACACGATAGCGGTGATGTGTCATTTCATTTACATATTCTTCAGTAAAAGCGATTTCGTTACTTGTCTCTTGTAAGAAAATCACTACTTGCGTTATTGGAACATCATATTTTCGCACTAACCTAACAAAATAATCCAACATTCGTAAGGGAATGGGAGTATCAGATTTTGCTTCTGTTTGAAATTCCAAATGCAAAATACGATTCTCTGTTTGTAAAAAAGTTACAGAATCGGCTCGAATTGGCTCGATGCTTAATTCAGTTTTTAATACTTTGATTTGTCGCGGTTCATGAGGGAGCAACCAACGCGCAAAATCCGTTGGATATTTCTCTGCTAATATTTTACAAACGTTGTCAAAAGCCACCAGTTACACCCAATTTTATACTGATATAAACCACGTCTATCTTGAAACCTGTAGTTCAACTCTTTTGAAAAAGATTTGCCCTCATCCCCCAACCCCTTCTCCCCAAGGGAGAAGGGGAGCTAGAATTTCAAAATCTCTCTCCCATATCTGGGAGAGGGATTTAGGGTGAGGGCGAAAACTACGGTTCTCAACTTAGATGAGGTTTAGTTATTATAAAATTATATTTGATATATTAAGCACATAATTTTACTTTTGTTATGATTCATTCAATCTGATAAACCGAAAAAAATTATGCGAACAATACCAATCCAATTACCAGAAACAGTATTTTCAGCACTCCGCAAAAATCCTGAAGAATTCATCCAAGAAATGCGAATTGCAGCAGCAGCTAAATGGTACGAATTAGGTGAAATATCACAAGCTAAAGCAGCAGAAATTGCTGGGCTATCTCGTGCTGAATTTATTAATGCCCTATCACGCTACCAAGTAGACTTTATGCAATATACTGCCCAAGAGTTAGCCGAGGAACTAACGAATGTCGATTAATCGTCTAATTATTAACTCTTCACCTTTGATTGTTCTTTTGAAAAGTCAACAAGCGCAATTAATTCGCTAACTTTTCTGATAACCTGTAAACCTCCAAATCTTCAAAATCCGGTCTTCCCATCCCCAATCCCCATTCCTCATTGAGTATAATTTTGAATAACACTTAAACAAACCTAATTATATCTACGTATAGATACCCATCTACCATGATCTTCGAGATTATCCACAAACCCACCTTCACCAATCAACTCTTAGCTATCCCTAAAGAGTATGTGGTGCAAATATTGGAGAAAATCGAAGTATTGCGGGATGATCCCAAACCTCACGGTAATTTAAAGAAGAAATTACATGGCTACAAGGGTGATGTGTATCGCTTGCGTTCAGGCGACTATCGCATAATTTATACTTTTGGTGATAAATGGGTAGCGTTGCTGGGTGTAGATGCCCGTAAAGATGTATACAAAGGCGATAAGCTAGTTGCTGAAACAACTGATATCGATATCAGCACTCTGCCAGATGTAGAAGCATTGCTGGCTGTAAAACCAACTTATACTCCAAACTTGGTTTTGCCTGATACCTCCAACACAGAAAGCCCGCTACCCGTGGAAATTACCGAAGATTTGCTTCATAGGTTGCGACTACCGGAAGAATATTGGACAACATTAACCGCGTGTCGGACATTAGATGATTTAATGGCAGTCAACTTACCAGGTAAATGGTGCGATCGCATTTTTGATTGTATCGCTGAACCCAATTTTGACCAAGTTCTGAACCAACCCAGCTTTGTTACGGGTAGCACTGATGATTTATTGCGCTTCACTGAAGGTGAGTTGCTGGGATTTTTACTCAAACTCAATCCTGAACAAGAAAAGTTCGTCAGTTGGGCAATCAACGCTTCTGGCCCTACACTGCTAAAAGGTGGCCCCGGTACGGGAAAAAGTACCGTTGCACTTTACCGTGTTCGTGCGTTGGTAGAAACACTCAAAGCCAACGGAATCGAAAAACCTAAAATCCTATTTACAACCTATACAAATGCACTGGTTGCGTTTTCTCAACAACTTTTAGCAAGTCTGCTAGGCGAAGATATACAGTATGTTAATGTCAAAACTGCCGATGCAATAATTGCGTCAGTCATTTCCCAAAGTACCGGAAAACCCAATATTGCTTCTGGTGATGTCCTGCGAAAAACCATCAAGCAGGCGCTAATCTACGCAATTGATTCTCTAGAAGGCAACTTACTACAACGTCAAGCGCAAGAACAAACGTTAAAACGTCTGAGTATTGATTATCTCATCGATGAAATTGGTACAGTTATCGAAGCACGCGAAATCAAAACTCTCGAAGCATATCAAGCAACGCCACGAAGCGGTAGGGCAATTTCCCTTAACAAAACGCAACGTCAAGCAATCTGGCACTTGCGTCAACAATTTTACCAGCTGCTAGAAAAACAAGAACTCGAAACTTGGCCGCAAGTCCGTACCCGTGCCTTGGAAACATTACGGGAGATGGATAACCCGCCGATTTATGATGCAGTGGTAATTGACGAAGCCCAAGATTTAGACCCCAATACTTTACGTATTTTAACTCAAGTCTGCCGTCACCCTAACCGCCTGTTCATTACCGCCGATGCCAATCAATCCATATATGGTAGTAGCTTTCGATGGAGTGACGTTAGCCAAGACTTGAAATTTGTCGGACGCACAGGAGTACTGCGCGTTAATCACCGCACCACCCGCGAAATTAACGAAGCGGCAATATCTTATTTGGCAAATTCGATTTTAGATGATGAGGGAATGGGGAATAGGGAATTGGGAATCGGAGAAATTTCCCATTCTTCATCCCCCATTCCCCATTCCCCAACTAGAGACTATATCCACACTGGCCCACCACCGGCTGTCCGTGCCGTAAATAATCCAGGGGATGAAGCAGAATTACTGGTACGATTTTGCAAAAGTGCTGCCCGTGAATTTCGGTTGGGTATTAACGCTTGTGCCGTAATTGTGCCGACAGAAAGCGCTGGTACAAAAATAGCTGGTCAACTTTCATACTTAGGGTTAGAAGCGCATTTCATGTCTAGCAAAGACTTGGACTTAAATAAACAAGGTGTTAAAGTTATTACGCTTAAAGCTGCGAAGGGGTTAGAATTTCCCATTGTAGCGATCGCAGGATTTTTGGATGCAACCTATCCAACGATTCCCAAAGGTACACCGGAGGATGAAATTACAGAAATTTTAGCACGCGATCGCCGGACTTTGTTTGTTGGTATGACTCGCGCTATGCGGGCATTGTTGGTTATTGTTCCTGCAAGCAACTCTTCTCTCCTCTTGGAAAAATTCGATTCTCAATTGTGGAATCTTGGGAATAGGGAATAGGGAATGGGGAATAGAATGATTATTAATATTTAGTGGGTTATTACTTTTATCAGCAATATGGAAATTATTAAGCTTCCTTCTGTACTTCCAGGTGAATTAGATTTACTAAATATTAATAAACAACTGCGGGAACATCAAATTCAGCTTGATTGGAGTGCGGTTGTGTCTGCACCAGAATCTCAGCTTGTGGTTTTGCTAGACGGAATTGATCAAGTAGAAGATGCTGATTGGTTAGTAAATGGAGATATTGCAGAGAAGATTGCCACTGATATCAGCAATTTGTTTAACAAGCAGAAGCCTAAAGCTAAAAAATCGCGTTCTAAGAAAAAGCCGCTAGAAACTAAAGTAACTCCTCAACTTTGGGAACAGAGGAAACCATTAGAAACACAATTTCTACCTTCAACAAACGAAGGTCAATTATTAGAAGATAAATTTATACTTGCGATTGATCCGGTTGTTGAGGAAAAGCTAGAAGTAAAAGCAGATGAAACTAGTAAAATTCTGGAATCGCAGTTACCCACACCTTATAAAATCCGTGATGAATTAGAAAAAGCAGTATTGGCAGATTTACTTGGGCCTGCGGGTGGTGAGGAAGAAGAAGTAGATGAGGATAATGTAAGCGATCGCTATCTTGTAGGGTTACTCGCACCGCAACAACGCCGCATCACTGCTGAGACTGTAAATAAATCGATTGTGGCTGACGAAGTGCAAGACGAATTATTTAGAGAAGTTGACTATCAACAACCAGAACTTATTGATGAATTGGCTGTAGTTGGTAAAGGTACTGTCGAGGAAGGCACAACTGAGGTTAGTGTACCACCGGCTGAAACGATGTTTCCGTCATCTTTTGGGATGACTTTTTGCGTTAGTGGTGCAGCCAAAGTATTGCAAATTAATGCAGGGTGGGGACAATATAAACGCACTAAAAGCGAAACTATTACCAAAAAAGATGATACACCAAAAATGGTGTGGAAACGCCAACAAATTCTAGGAAATTCACCTCCCATTCCTCTAATTGAGGGAGAAATTCCTAAATGGACGGTGCATTCAGAATATCCCCAAGTGCAAGTACAAGGCAAAATTCGCCAACAAAGTAACGGGGATTGGATTGTTAGCTTGTTTTTAATTAACGGACAAAAAGAACCCGCCAAGTTACGTGATGAAGCGTGGTTATTTCAACCAGAATTAAGCGTACAATCAGCAGATTCTCAACATCTCGATATTTTTCTCAAACGACACAAACCGCGTCAGGCTGGTAAGCTTGACCCGGTAATCTATGCTGAAGAAAAAGCAATGGCAATGCTTTATCGTAAACAGGTAGAGTTCGCCATTGGTCATGGGGTAAGCGTCCACGCCGAAACAGCACAAAATACTACAGAATGTGCTGTTAAATTATCTACCAACATTGTACCTGTCTACGAAGTTCCCAAAACCTCTCCACCTCAAGCAGATGAAATTCCTGAATTGGCGGGATTGGTTTTGGATATGAAAGAACTTGCGGAAACTCCAACCGTAGATTTTATCAGTAAGCTAAATCCTCTGGTAACAGCTTACGCAGTCTGGATTCAACAACAAGCACAACGGATTTCTAATCCTAATGAAGGATTGACAGATTACCAAGATGTAGCTGAGGATGCAATTAAAAATTGCGATCGCACTCTTCAACGCATTCAGTCAGGTTTAACGCTGCTGCAAACCAACCCTGAAGCAGCCGAAGCTTTCCGATTTATGAATCAAGCCATGCACTTGCAGCGTCTTCGTTCTATTTACTCAGAAGAAGCACGCCAAGGCAAAGCGCCAGAATTAGACAAAATCCCCAATCCTACCTGGTTTCCCTTTCAATTAGCTTTTATCTTGCTGAATTTACCCAGCATAACCGACTTACACCATTGCGATCGGAGTCACGAAACCGATGCTGTTGCAGACTTACTCTGGTTCCCCACTGGTGGTGGTAAAACCGAAGCTTAGGAGTTATGTAAAAATAACTTGAACAATTAACTGACTACTTTGGGTTTGATAATATAGTTCCACTCACCATGAAAAGAATTTCGTTCGATTGCGATAGTATCAAGCTCTTGGTCTGTAACCT
>NZ_JBWQXL010000083.1:0-12623 GCF_056620565.1 Nostoc sp. LEGE 12454 | reverse complement strand
TGAGGCTATTGGCGACATCTGGATGTTCTTCACCCAGCAGTTGACGCAAGAGTGCCAAAGCTTGGATGTAAAGGGGTTCGGCTTGGCTGTATCTGCCTTGGGAACGGTAGAGTTCCGCTAGGTTGTTAAGGCTAGAGGCGATATCTGGATGTTCTTCACCCAGCAGTTGACGCCTGAGTGCCAAAGCTTGGATGTAAAGGGGTTCGGCTTGGCTGTATCTGCCTTGGGAACGGTAGAGTTCCGCTAGGTTGTTGAGGCTATTGGCGACATCTGGATGTTCTTCACCCAGCAGTTGACGCAAGAGTGCCAAAGCTTGGATGTAAAGGGGTTCGGCTTGGCTGTATCTGCCTTGGGAACGGTAGAGTTCCGCTAGGTTGTTGAGGCTAGTGGCGACATCTCGATGTTCTTCTGGCAGCAGCTTACGGCTGAGTGCCAAAGCTTGGATGTAAAGCGGTTCGGCTTCGCTGTATCTGCCTTGGGAGTTGTAGAGTGCCGCTAGGTTGTTGAGGCTGGTGGCGACAGATGAATGTTCTTCTCCCAGCAGCTTTTTAGTGACTTCTAGACATTGTTCATACCAGGGTAAAGCTTGATTATATAAACCTTGACCATTGTAAAATCTAGCGTTACCCACGAAAGGCCAAAGTAAATCATCATTGCTGACGTATTGAATGAGATGATTCGCTACTTCAGCTATATGAGGTATGGTGGGAGAAACTGCGCTGATTTGCTCAAGGGTGGGCGAGTAAGGAATATATTGGGCAACTGCTACCATTACCCGACAAAGCGATCGCTTTAATTCCTCTCCCTTATCTAAACCTGTAAGCTTATATTGAAAAAACTCCCGCAGTAGAGGATGCAGTTGATATATTCCCTCATCTTTGCGCTGGAGTAAATGCAGATTCAGCAAGCGATCGTCTCTGATTTCTTCTAAATCTTCGGCATCTACCTCTGGTAAACACTGTTCTACCAAGTTCCAAGATATGGGTGCGGCTGCAAATAAACTCAATAAACAACCCAATTGTTTATCATCGTCCTCTAATTCCTGCCAACTCAACTCAAAGGCTGCCAACACACCTCGTTGTGCTGTCATGTCGGCTTCCGACTTAGATTTATACAGGGAACGCTCATCTAATCGCTTATTCTCCAACCGCCGCAACATTTCTGTTAAAGATAAATCCTGTTTCCGCGCCAGATAGCGCCCCACTAATTCCACACCCAAAGGTAAATATCCCAGCCACTCACACAACTGATTTGCTAAAGCTAATTCTCGCTCAATTCGCCCCGGTGTTTCTTTGAGTAAAGACTTCAACAACTCCAGCGCCGCCTCTGGTTGCAGCACATCCAAAGATAACTTTGCGATGCGTCCCAAGTTCTGGCGCGTAGTTATCAGCACTTTAAACCGAGAAGGTAGCGACTGTAAGTAAGGCTTAACTTGCTCGTAATCGCTGACATCATCCAACATTAGCAGCACATCACCCTCACGCCAACGCCGCCAACAGTATTGCACTTGGGCGAGTAAATCAAAATCTTCTGGCGGCTTTAAATCAAGTTGCGTTCTCGCAAACTGCACAACTTGAATGCCCACATCTCCAGTTTTTGCGAGCAACCAGCAAAGCCCACCATTATATGTTTCGCGGTGCTTGATGGCATATTGTAAGGCGAGTTCTGTTTTACCAACTCCACCCATCCCGGCAATAGCTGCGATCGCAACTTGTTTATTATCCTGCAAAAGTTGGTGAAGATTTTGCAATTCTTCTTCACGTCCGACAAACTCCACCACCCCACTCAGGGGTAAATTTTGCGGTGTTTCAGTAGAGGGATTTAACTTTACCCGTTCCCGTTCGGGCGGCTGTAGTCAGAAGTTAAAGGTATTACCAGAAACAGTATTAGTTCCGCCTTTAATGATTATCCCTTTATAGTTTTCAATAGTTTGAGTCAATTGCGGTTGAGCTTCTTTAGCCAATGCTTCCACTGCTTGAGCAATTTCATCATCTTTCTTTGCCGCTTCCTCTACTTGCTGCCCAACAAGATAAGCCTGATTGTAATCTAAAGGTTGTGTTTTAGCCTGTTCGAGAACCTTCGCCGTGCTAGGTTCCTTACGTTTCAGCAAAACTAACAACTTTTCGCCTTCATCCCAAGCCTTTTCGCCGATGATTTCACCAGTTTTTTCAAAAGCTTTGGTGATTACCAAGGTTGCGATCGCAGCTGCTGTCAGCGATACTGGCTCCATGAGTTTCCCAAAATATACGATATTTTACTTATGGTTCTCAGTCTAATACCAATTAATATGAACTGCATATAATGAAGAAAAGCAAACTCGGTAAGTTTACATACCCGTGAGCCGCCCATTTAAGATTGAGATTGCAGAGAGCAAAGAGTAACTAAAAAAACGTCTACAAACAGCGTCTTTGGAAACACACAAAGAAAAGCTACAGATATTGTGGTGGCTCAAGAGTGGTTAGGTTAAGGAGCAACAAGAAATTGGAAAACGTTTGGCGAAAGATACCTCAACTGTCATAAGGTATTTGCAAAAGTATAGATCAGGTGGTCTAGATGAATTACTGTCAATCAAAAAATTTACACCAACGATGCCAGGGTTAGCTAAAGGATTACGTGTCAATCCTTGTAAAATTGTATGAATCGTTTGAGATGGTAGTAGAAATTGAATCTATGAATTCTAAACAAAGGGCAAAATGGGCGAAAATTAGAGTAATAGGAAGATTCCGCTATAGCATCTTTTATGGATTTTTTTTCTGGGGAATTTTCACCGATGTTTCACTGGCAATCACTATGACTATTATAGAGAAGAGATTTTTGATAGGTGTTATAGAAAATAGATTTTTGATTCCAACTTTGTTATCATCATTTTTACAACGATTGTTTATTGGTCTGTTTATTTTTCCAATAATTGGATATTTTATGTTCAATTTTCTTTGGTCTTTTAATGAAAAACAGTATAATCAATGAAGTATGAATATCCGAAGCAGTATTTATCGATTTTGCTTACTTTAAATTTTTAGATACCCGACTTTTTCAAGAAATCAGGAATCTCTTAGTGTTCATCCTGAAACTGGACTTGATAGTTGATTCATTTGCGGAAGTTTTTGGATCTAAATCTAATTTCATAAAGTCCTAGTAAACCTGCTGCAATTAGCAAAGGTAAAAAATAATAGACTCCCCGATAAGCTAACATTGAACCCAAAACTGCCGCCGCCGAAACTTTTGAGGAGAGAATCAGCAAAATTATAGTTTCAAATACTCCCAAACCACCGGGTACGTTACTAACCACACCTGCAAACATCGCTAGTAAATAAATTCCCAAAAAGTCTAGATATGACAAAGATATATTGCTAGGAAGTAAAGCATAAAGAACTGCTGCTGCAAGAATCCAGTCAAAACTAGAAATTGCTATTTGAGCCAGGGATATTGTAAAAGAAGGAAATCGAAATTCATTTCCACGAATTATTAATGGTTGTTTTATAAAAATACTTCCTAGTAAATAAGCCGCAACTAATAGCAGAAAAATTACGCCGATGGGACGTACAGTAGCAAAAGGTAAATGTAATTGAGTGGGAATCTTCAGGGGGTTGATGAGGAACAATAAACCTGCAACGGCAAACATTCCCAACCAAAAGGTAAAATTGGCGAAAGCAATTACTTGAGCGATCGCAACTGCTGATACTCCCCAACTAGCATAAAATCGATAACGGATAGCACTACCAGTCAGCAAGGCAAAACCGATAGTATTACTAAATGCAGAGCTAATAAAGTTAGTAAAAGCTATCTTATTCCAACTTAGGGAACGATTAATGTAGTTAAAACCTAAGATATCGTACCCAATCATCACTAGATAGCCCAAAGTTGTCAGCCAAATTGCCCAACTTACGCGGCTTTTGGGAATAGCAGCTAGAGAGTTGAGGATATCACGATAATTATACTCACGTAATTCGTTTGCGATCGCCAACAGGGAAAGCACCAGCAGCAACAAGCCAAACAAAGAACTGAAATTCAGTTGCAGCTTTTTAAGCATAGTGAAGAAACTTATCCTAACCTTGACTTTTAATTTACAACCAGTCGTAAAGTTTCCATTCTGTTGACACAGCATTGACATATCATTTGCATAAAATTTTGAAGGCAAGCAACGACTACCCCATGCTCAATTCCCTTCAAAGATGAACTACAAACAATCTAAAATTCTCTTGCTATTTTCAGTATTAACCCTAGTTAGCTGTAATTTTTACCAAAGTGTCGTCGCAAAACCACCGCAACAGCAGAATTTACAAACAATGCCTTCCGTTGTTCCAATCCAGCACAATACTAGCAACTCAGAAAGTCTCCTAACCTATAAAATTGAAACCTACGATAGTCAAGCAATGGGTGCAAGTCGCACTTATGGCGTTTCTTTGCCTCCTGGCTATGAGCAAAACCTAAAACAAAGTTATCCTGTAATCTTTCTCCTCCACGGCGGACATGGTAATCCCAGTGATTGGTTTATTAAAAATAAGGGACAAGCTCTCAAGACTTTAGAACAACTTTATGCTACAGGTAAATTGCCACCCAGCATCATCATTACACCAGATGGTAACGACAAACGCGGCTCTAGTCCGTACCGAGATCCCGAATATATCGATGGCCCTAACGGTAAAGTCTCTACAGCCGTAGGCGATGAGTTAGTAAAAGTTGTACAAAGCCGTTATCGTACAATAAATAATCCAGATTTTTGGGCGATAGGTGGTTTATCTTCTGGTGGTTGGGGAGCAATAAATGTGGGATTACACAATCTGGATCGTTTCTCGATTTTATTTAGTCATAGTGGTTATTTTAATGATAAAAGTGGCCCAGCAAATAGCCCAATATCTTATATCAAAACTATTCCGGTACAAGCTCAAAAAAAATTGAAAATTTACCTGGATTCGGGTACATCAGATATTGATGAAATCCGCGAAGCCGAGCGATTTAGTAAAGTACTAGATCAACTGAAAATTTATAATTCTTTTCGTGAGTTTCCTGGCAGTCACACTTGGCAATACTGGCGGAAACATTTAGCAAACTCATTGACATTTGTCGGCGAACAATTTCGAGCTTCAGAAACAGCAAATATGCCTGATAATTTAAATATTAATCGCAAGAAAGTTAATCAAAATAATTGAAAATTCCTCTGAGCAATAAGACTACACCTAACTGTTGATACTTAAACATTAATGTGAAAAACCCTAGTGCAATTTTTCAGCAGATTAATTATAGTAGCTTCTAACGGAGGTGATTTTTTTTACTTTAAAAGAGTATGAAGATTTATAAATTGTTAATTGGTTTAGTAGGAGCGATCGCACTCCTCACTAGCGCTGGTTATTATTATGTATTCACCTTAGGTGCGCCACAACTAGACCCACCAAAAAAAGAGGCAAATACTGGGCTAAAGTTTCAATTAGCAACCTTCAACTCCCAAGCGATGGGTGCAGTCCGTAACTACGGCGTGATTTTGCCCCCTAGTTATAACAAAAATCCGCAAAAGCGCTACCCTGTGATATTCTTACTACACGGTGGTCATGATGATGCTCGTGCTTATGCTGATAAATATGCACTTTTAGATGTATTGCATGAACTTTATCAAAGTGGAAAATTACCGCCATCGATTGTGATTACACCTGATGGTAATGATAATCGCGGTTCTAGTCCTTTATACGACCCCGATTATTTTGATGGCCCGAATGGCAAAATGGGGACTTTGATTGGTTCAGAATTAGTACAAGTTGTCAAGTCGCGCTACCGCACTTTGGAAGAACCCCAATTTTGGGCACTGGGAGGTTTATCTTCTGGAGGATGGGGGGCATTTAATATTGGATTACGCTATCTCAACAACTTTCAGATTTTGTTTAGCCATAGCGGTTACTTTACTGATGACAGCGGTTCACAAAATAGTCCTCAACAAATTGTGCAACAGCTACCAGTTAAAGACAGAAAGCAATTGCGTGTTTACCTAGATGCAGGTGTGAACGATACTAATTTGCTAGCTTCTACCAAAACTTTTAACGAAACCTTAAATAAATTAGGAATTGCTCACGTATTCTATGCATTTCCTGGAGGTCATGGTTTGTCTGGTGCTAATGTAGGTTGGAACTACTTCCACAAACATCTTAAAGATTCACTCTCCTATGTCGGAGAACAGTTTAAACAATTAGGAGTTAAGAGTTAAAAGTTTTAACGCCAAAACAAATGACCAATGACAAATGACAAATGACAAATAATTTAAAAACTCAGATTGGACTTTGGAGTGCAGCTTTCCTAACAGGTTTAGTCGGAGTAATAAATTTATTATCAGCAGTTACACCTAACCTGTATGGGCGGACTCACTGGTTAAAGGAATTTTTACCATTTGAAATTCGTGCCACCGGTCATATATTTGCAGCATTGACTGGGTTTGTTTTATTAACACTTGCTACTAATTTATTACGCCGTAAAAGAATAGCCTGGTTACTGACCATTGGTTTACTAATAATTTCTATTTTCAGCCATTTGCTGAAGGGACTGGACTATGAAGAGAGTCTACTTTCTGGAGTTTTGCTGCTGCAATTAATCTTGATGCGCCATTATTTCACGGCGCAATCAGACCGTCCTTCCATTGCACGGGGAGTCAGAGTGCTGATAGGCGCTTTATTATTTACTCTGGCATACGGAACTATTGGATTTTACTTGTTAGACGGTAAGTTTTCAGAGAATTTTAATTGGCGTGAAGCGACAGTTCAGACTTTGGCGATGTTCTTCACCGAGGATAATTGGGGACTGCAACCAAAGAGTCGATTTGGAGAATTTTTTGCTAATTCTATCTATATTATTGCCGCAGGTACTATTACTTATGCAATAGTAATGCTGTTGCAACCTGTGTTTTGGCGGAATCTAGCAACTACAAACGAGCAACGAAGAGTTAAAGAAATTGTCGAGCAATATGGATGTTCTTCTTTAGCAGCGCTCACACTCTTAAATGATAAAAGTTATTATTTCAGTCCTTCGGGTAATAGTGTAATTGCTTATGTTCCCAAAGGACGGGGCGCGATCGCATTAGGAGATCCCATCGGCCCCATTGAAGACCGGAAAGAGACAATTATTGCTTTCCAGCAGTTTTGCCAACGTAACGACTGGTATCCTGGCTTCTACCAAACTATGCCCGATGATGTTGAGCTTTACAAGTCATTGGGGTTTAAGGTACTCAAGATTGGAGAGGAAGCGATCGTTGATCTCAAAAGTTTTACGTTACAAGGTAAAGCCGGTAAAAACTTTAGACCATCAATCAGTCGTTTAACTAAGCTAGGATACCAAATTGACTTTTACCAACCACCCATCGCCAATGATTTATTGCATCGGCTCAAACCTGTAAGTGATGAATGGCTAAAAATGGTACAAGGTTCGGAAAAACAATTTTCTTTGGGTTGGTTTGACGAAGCTTACCTGCGAGAGTGCGAGATTGCTGTGGTGCATAATCCTGAAGGTCAGATTAGCGCCTTTGCCAACATTATCCGGGAGTACCAACTTAACGAAGCGACTATTGACATGATGCGACATCGCTCATCTCTTGAAAATGGCACAATGGACTTTCTATTTATTTCCCTGCTCCAGCATTTTAAGGAGTCTGGTTACGATAGCTTTAATTTCGGTCTTTCGGCGCTTGCAGGAGTTGGAGACAACCCCGAATCGCGCCGCTTGGAGAAAGTATTGCACTATCTTTACGAGCATTTGAATCGCTTCTACAACTTCAAGGGACTGCACGCCTACAAAGACAAGTTCCGTCCCCGTTGGGAACCGCGTTATTTGGTTTACCCCAGTTTAGCTGCCTTACCAGATGTAGTTGTAGCATTAATTCGCGCAGATTCAGGCGATCGCCTCTTCGATTATTTCAAACCCGGAGCCTAAATGTGCACTCAAAAAATTCGCAATGATTTTGACTAAATTGCCTTATACCATAACACCTCATTGCACAGCGATGTCTAGCAGGGGCGACGCCGACACAACTTGGTATTTATATGATACAATTGTACTATAAAAGTATGAATGTCTGATAAGTATGCAATGCCAAGTACAGCTTTGCCTAAGTTCGTAGCGAATAAACTCAAACAAACTTTGCGCTCCTCTGCGCTATACTCTGCGCCCCTCTGCGTTTAAACTCAAATCCTCGATTGTCCACGAACTTACCATTAAATTTCGCACGGTAAGAACAGTTTATTTTGGAATATTAATAAACTTCAATAACAGTAGATTTAAAAGATTCTTGACCTTTATCTGGAAGGTGGCAATATGACAAAGAATCAAATTTCTCTAGTAGAGCTAATCCAACTTCTTGCACAATACCGTAATAATATTATCGTCAATATCAAGCACTTACAAGAAGATTATCAAAGAACAGGTATTAAGCGTATTAGAGGTGTTAGAAACGAAAATGGAGAACTGGTACAACCTTGGTTAACAACAGAATATATAGATAATGCTGAGTATGTTGATATGGGCGATTTTCAGTTTAGCCGCAACACGGCTACTCTTAATATGCTTGTCAAGCGTAGAGTTAAACTTGCCAAATTTGAAGACCAAACTCCTACTATTGAAGTAGCAGGTTTGTTAGTAAATGAACTCAACACCTTTAATAATTATACGATTGTAAATGACGGCAAAATCAATGTAAATTCATTACAAGTAAAAATTAGCAGTAAAAAATTCTTTGATTTACTCAAACAAAAAGGCATACTGGACGCAGAAGAATTTGACTTCCGAGCAGAATATACGATTCAGTTAGATAACTTGCCACTTGTAGCTGCTAATAGTCGTTACGGCAGTATTGATGGACTATTCGATGAACTAGCAGAAATTAAAGTACTGACTAGTATTATTTGCGCTCACTTAAAAAAGGAATCAGATGTATTTATCGAGGCGCAGTTAGATGAGTTTAAAAAGCACTATCTATCTAAGAATACTTACATCAACTTTCCTACAACCAATGAATACACTGATATCACTGAAGCTTTAGCTAATGGTACTATTGACTCAAAATTGAGTTATAAAATCGATATCGGCAGTCAAGATATTCTGAACTTGAGTAAGTTACCTTCTGCTAACAAGTTTCTCAATAGAATGTATCGTCTTTACGACAAAGAAACTGGAGAAATTATCATTAAACCGAGTTTCGAGACGGCATTTAATCAGAATCTCGCTGTGAGGCACAGATTGCTATCATCACGAACCAAGATTACAAAAGTTGACGAATTGATGAAACCAATTTTTGATGATTTTCTTGGGCTTGAGCAAAATGGTATTGTTGGAGGTATTCTTCGGAAAGTCGGTGCTGACAGTTTAGCGCAGTTATTGCAGGATAAACAAATTGGTAAGCAGATAAACAAAGAAGAAATGGTTGCAGCTTTAACAGTGGCAAATAAAAAGTTAGAACAATATGCAGAAAATATCTATCAAGATAAAATATCTCCCTTAGTATTTTACATTGGTTCTACTGGACTATTGCCAGATCAAATGGAAGCCAAAGCCATGACTGCTGATGAAGCTGCTGCTAAATACCCAAACTTGCAATTTTCTAAAGATGAGCAACAAGGCAGTTTTTTTGCAGTTGGTGATAGTATTATCAGCATTTATAGCAAGACTGAATATTACAGCAAAAAGGTAACTACCCTAAATCATTTGTGATCCAAAAAATCCCCGACTTCTTTGAAAAGTCGGGGTTATATGGGTTAGAATTATCACAAATCAAATAGGACTACTATAAATAATCCATTATCGCTTAAAAAGCTGCTGACTCTTCCCCAAGCAATGACTGTATAACTAAATCAGCAATACTAGCCAGTCCCATCCCAAATTCTGGAATTATGAATATAAGCATCATTGCAAAGAGTCCGAATTGGGTATATTGCAATGGCTTTAGCTTAGGAAAAATTTCGCTGAAAATATGAAATCCATCAAGTGGTGGAATTGGCAAGAGATTAAACAAAAATAATGTCAAATTAATCCGACCTGCTAAGTAAAAAAAATCTTCACTCAAAAGCCCTGAAAGACTGAGATTAGGTTCTCATCTATACCGACTGCAATATATCGGAAAGCTGGCTAAAACAGCATTTGTATCATAAAATACTATATTTTGCTAATCAATCTCTCAGTGCAATAATAAACCCTTATGTAAATGTTATTAAAATAACTACGTAAAAGCCCATAGTAATTATTCGTATATTTTGTAAATAAAAATTCATCGATTTTATGCTCAGAAATTGCTTTTATGAATTTAAATAGTCTTTTTTAATATTTAATGGTGTTGCTATCACAAGTAAAAACACGTAATTTACATTAAAAGCTTTAGTATATAAAGCTATCGTGTCCTTAATGACTTCTGAGATATTTCAGCTTTATTAACCAATCTTTGTTTATAACTGACCAAAAAGTAATTCTCAGTCATTTATTGCTTGGTTATATTTAATACTGCTGTAATAAATATTATTTACTAAATAATTTAAAAATTAATACAGTCATTAGGCAGGATATCAACGGCTTATTGGTATTATTTTGATGCACTAACGCAATGATGATGAACAACAATGGATGAAGATCAGCGTCGGTCTTATTGGCGTGCTAATACTGCTTTAATTCGTAATCTTTTAATTGTCTGGGCATTGGTTTCCCTAGTTTTCAGTATTTTGTTGGTTCAACCTTTGAATGCAATACGGTTTTTTGGCGTACCCTTTGGCTTTTGGATGGCGCAACAAGGATCAATCCTGGTATTTGTGGCTTTGATTTTCATTTATGCCTTTCAAATGGACAAGCTAGACGCCAAATACAATATCAAGAAGTGAGGAAAAAGCGTGTCAGTTGAAATTTGGACTATTGTATTAGTTGGACTTTCCTTTGTCGTCTACATTTATATTGGTTGGCAATCACGAGTTGAAAATAGCAAAGACTTCTTTATAGCAGGTCAAGGAATACCCTCAATTGCTAATGGTGCAGCCACCGCCGCTGACTGGATGTCGGCAGCCTCATTTATTTCAATGGCGGGGCTAATTTCTTTTTTGGGTTACGACGGTTCTATTTATTTAATGGGGTGGACGGGAGGCTATGTACTACTGGCATTATTGCTGGCTCCCTACTTACGGAAATTTGGTAAGTATACAGTGCCAGATTTCGTAGGCGATCGCTACTACTCTAATATCGCCCGTTTGGTGGCGGTAGTTGCAGCCATTTTCGTCTCTCTCACCTACGTTGCTGGACAAATGCGGGGCGTAGGGATTGTTTTTAGCCGCTTCCTCCAAGTAGATATCAATACAGGCGTAATCATCGGTATGGTGATTGTCGGCTTTTTCTCTGTGTTGGGGGGCATGAAAGGCATTACCTGGACACAAGTAGCACAGTACTGTGTGTTGATTTTTGCTTACCTGATTCCAGCGATCGCGATCGCCTGGTTTCTCACTGGTAATCCTATTCCCCAACTAGCATTTACCTTCAGTGATATTGGAGAAAAACTCAATCAAATTCAGCTTGACCTGGGTTTTAAGCAGTATACTGAGCCATTTGTGAACAAGTCCATGCTAGATGTGTTGTTCACCACCATTGCTTTGATGGTAGGCACGGCTGGCTTACCCCATATCATAGTTCGGTTTTACACAGTACCAAGCGTGCGTGCAGCTCGCTTTTCTGCTGGTTGGGCATTACTATTTATTGCCATTCTTTATACAACCGCTCCAGCCCTCTCCATGTTTGCTCGCTACAACCTGATCGATTCTTTGCACAATCATACAGTTGCAGAAGTGCAGCAGCTAGACTGGGCGGCAAAGTGGGAAAAAACTAAACTTTTGGGTTTTGATGACATAAATAAGGATGGTCGTCTCCAGTTAACTCCAAATAAAGACACTAATGAAATAAAGATCGATCCAGATATCATCGTGCTTTCCACCCCAGAGGTAGCTAACCTCCCTCCGTGGGTGATTGGCTTGGTAGCGGCTGGCGGTTTGGCTGCTGCTTTGTCTACAGCATCAGGTTTATTGCTGGTAATTTCCAGTTCCATCGCCCACGATATCTACTACCGGATCATAGATTCATCAGCCTCAGAACAAAAACGGGTGTTTGTCGGGCGGATCATGGTAGGTTTTTCCCTCGTCCTCGCAGGATATTTTGGGGTGAATCCGCCAGGATTTGTGAGTCAGGTGGTAGCTTTTGCCTTTGGTTTAGCTGCTGCTAGTTTCTTCCCGGTGATTTTTCTGGGGATTTTCGACAAGCGCACCAATTCAGAAGGTGCGATCGCCGGCATGTTGACGGGTTTAATTTTTACGATAATCTACATTGTCGGCGTCAAGTTTGGGGGTATGCAACCCTGGTTTTTTGGGGTTTCTCCCGAAGGAATTGGTACTTTGGGGATGCTAATTAACTTCGCTGTCACCCTATTAGTTTCACGCCTAACACCACCTCCTCCAGCAGAAATTCAAGCGATGGTAGAAGACCTCCGCACCCCATTGATTGAAGAATAGAGCATTGGGCATTCGGCATCCCTTCGGCTTCTTTGCGAGACGCACTCGCGAACGCTCAGGGCAATTGGGCATTCGGCATTACATTGGTTATTAATTATTCTCCCCTGCCCCTCTGCCCCTCTGCCC
>NZ_JBWQXL010000082.1:0-13188 GCF_056620565.1 Nostoc sp. LEGE 12454 | reverse complement strand
GGTCGTACACCACACAAGCGTTTAAAGTCTTCTGGCTTTAAGATTTTTACTTGTTCGTATGTCATCAATGCTACCCAACTCTAACCTACTTGTCCCACGTATTTGGGACTTTTGCAAGAGGTCTAATAAATTGGGCAGACATAGAGCGATACCTGGGTTGGGCTACACCTACCCTAAGATTGATTGAGGATCGGCAAAAAACTTACAAAAAATGCGTCCGTATAAGAAGTGTATTCTGACTCCTGCTGTATTTAATGCAAATTTCGGGACTGTGGTTGAATGGGAAGCGGAGAACGAGAAGGTACTTTATCCCGCCATAGGAGCAAAGGAATACAGAAAAATCCCAAAATAATTACAACTCCAGCCATTATCCAAACCATTAACCTGTTTGGTCTATAGTTCCCTGTTTCAATTTGCCAGAAAACTTGGTTGTATCGCCATGCAGCTAAGGCAATAGTCAAAATTCCAAAAATTACCAAAGCAACACCCAAATTTTCCGAGCTAGATAATGGACTTACCGGGGGTTCTTGTTGAGTAATAGTAATATTCAACTGGCGCAGAAATATACCAAATCGCGCGATCGCAAAACCAAAGCTAATCAATGCAATTGAAGTGCGTAGCCAAGCCAGAAATGTACGTTCGTTGGCTTGATGCTCCCTTTGGCGGTCAATTTTCGGTATTTTATCCATGAGTAGCTTTTAACACCAAGTTCCTCTTGAAAAGTATTCGTAATATTAATGAAGTTTCGTAAAAGTCTAATCTAAAAGTGTCCTTAGATTTTGGGAAAACTGATTCTATATCTAGAAAAATCTTGATTATGCTTGATGACAACGATTTTGCATTAGCCTCGGCTATTGACACTTCGGTTGTAGTGCTTGAGGAGCTATCTTTACATCCTCAGCCAGAAGTTCGTGAGGCTGTAGCTAGAAATCCGAATACGCCCACGGAAATGTTGCTGAAATTAGGTAAGGAGTTTCCAGACGCAATTACGGCGAACCCGATTTTTAATCTTTTGCTGTTGGAAAATCCTGAGAGTCATTTTGTTAGACTCTCTTTAGCGCGTAGCACAACAACTAGTGAAAGCGCGATCGCTCAGTTATCCAAAATCGAGGATGAGGAAATTCTTTGTGCTGTGGCTGGGAATCCAAAGACACCTCTTCACATCCTGGAACAACTTGTAGAAAACCCGCCTCTTTTCTGCGATGACGAGAATTCTGATGAATCTGATTTCGATGAACTCTTTACCGCGATCGCTCAAAATCCGAACACTTCTGAATCGTTATTGCTTCAACTATGCGGTGGAAGCAGCAATGTCCAAATGGCGATCGCTCAGAACCCCAAAGCACCCTTATCCCTGCTCAATACGTTTGCAGATTGGAGAAATTTTTCGATGCATAAAGCAATTGCTCGAAATCCTCAAGTACCAAGCGCAATATTGGAAAAACTAGCGGGAGAAAATGAGAAAGAAATTCGCGATCTGGTCAAGAACCATCCAAATGTTTCAGAAACTGCGATCGCCATCATCAATTTTATCGAGGGAAAACCTGGAACATCCATCGACTTGCTAGAGCAGTTAGCCAGCGATCGACGAGCCTCTGTCCGGCGATTGGTTGCTGCTCATCCCTCAACTCCTGCAAAGGTTTTAGAAAAACTCGCGCAGGATACAGATGAAGATGTACCTTTCAAAGCCGCAAGCCATCCCAATGCAACCTCTACCGTTATAGAGTTTTTTGCAGAGTTCTTGGTTAAGCAACGTCAGCGAGTCTCGCCAATCAATGGAGCCAAAATTCAACAGTATAAAGAAAGTGCGCTTGAATTGCTAAAACGTTCTGACATCACGCCAAAAGTGTTAGAAAATCTGTTGCAGATGAATGAATATGTTGTAGTGGATGCGATCGCATTGTCTTTGAAAACACCACCCACTATGCTGCTTGCACTTATAGACTATCAAGCTAAATTTGTAAGCATTGATTTTTTCAGAAATCTCGCTAAAAACCCCAATACACCCTCAGATGGGCTGGAGAAGCTTTATCTAAAAATCAACCAAACGCAACATGCAAATACGATTAGTGGTCTAGGCGCTATCGCTGCTCATCCCAATACCCCCGTCTATTTGCTAGAACAATTAGCAGTTCATGCCGACTACAGTATTCGGGCAAATGTAGCCATAAATATCAATACACCGATTTCAATTTTGGAGCGGTTAAGCAATGATTCGCAAGGCAGAGTTAGTAGGTTTGCTAAACAGGCGCTCAAGGAAAGAGCTTGATTTCAGGATTGTTTCTGTAAAGGTCAACACTTTGCAGAGAGACTCTGAGAAAATCCCAAGCGATCGCCAGAATCTTTACAATACAGGACTTACGCACTGAAAACTTGAAAGCTTGATCCCCCCTAGCCCCCCTTAAAAAGGGGGGAATCTTAAAAGCCCCCTTTTTAAGGGGGTTGGGGGATCTCTTCTGCGTAAGTCCTACAATAGTAAATAAGGTAAAGATATATATCATCAAAATCAATGGCACTATTTGGATTTGGCAAAAAGTCAGTTATGCCCACACCTGAAGAAGCTTTGTCAGGAAGGGCACAATCTATGTCAGTACCTGCGGCTCATTATGTCAACAAGAATCCTTTACAACCCCCTTATCCCGAAGGATTAGAGAAAGCAATTTTTGGCTTGGGCTGTTTTTGGGGTGCAGAACGCAAATTCTGGCAACTTAAAGGAGTTTATACGACCGCAGTCGGTTACGCTGCTGGGTTAACACCCAACCCCACCTATGAAGAGGTATGTAGTGGGCGAACCGGTCACAATGAAGTGGTGTTGGTTGTATTCGATCCCAAAGTGATTAGTTATGCCGAACTGCTGAAAGTCTTTTGGGAAAGCCACAATCCTACCCAAGGAATGCGCCAAGGTAATGATACTGGCACTCAATACCGTTCGGGAATTTACGTATATTCCGAAAACCAAAAGCAGCTAGCAGAAGCATCGCGGGAAGCTTATCAGCAAGCCCTCAACAGCGCAGGTTATGGCAAGATTACTACAGAAATCTTGGATGCGCCGGAATTTTACTACGCTGAAGCTTACCATCAGCAATACCTGGCTAAAAATCCCAACGGGTATTGTGGTTTGGGAGGGACAAATGTATCTTGTCCAGTGGGTGTAGTTGAATCGCAAGTTAGTAGTTAGAAATGGAGTTGGTAGGGTAGTCAACTTAACGTGAGTTCGACAAACCTCTCCCTGCCATAAACTAAAGTTCAAGTCTGTCCCTCTCCGAGTCGGAGAGGGATATGTTTTATAGCGATGTCTACGACGGGCTACGCCTACGCGTAAAATATCTAAAGTATTGGGATGGTGCATTAGCCAATGACATAACGCACCGACAAGATTACGAATTACGAATTAAATGAGCTATGCGTTTTAACACTTTGACAACAGTATGTAGGTCATCCCCACGATTTAGTGACAGTGTGTAAGATAATGCATATCTCGGTGTACCCTGTTTCGTCAACTTAATAAATTGAAATTCCCGACCATTGATTACAAAACCAAATGTAGGTTTATCATTACTAGCATTAGCCAACATATAAGCTAATGCTTGAGGAATTGCTACCTCCAAAGAATATTCTGCTCGTTTTGCCTCAATAACGAGAATCCAAAATGGAGGATGGAACACCAATATGTCAATACGTCCTCTGATAATCGTGCCTTCGTCTTCAGAAGAGATTTTTACCTCTTGTTCTGAGGCAATGTAGAAAGGCGGTTGATAAAAACCTGCTAAACGTAATAGTGGAGATAGCACCACCATTTTGACTACAGGTTCTAAAACAGGATATTTCGATAGATGCAAATATTCTGCCTTGACTTCGTTGAGAGATTGCTTTTCTAAGTCACTCAACTCAGCTAAATCATGCCGCCACTCTGAAAAAAAATCTTCGTCCTCTGCAAGTTGTAGGTCAAATTCATCAATCAGTTGGGCTAAGGTGGTATCTTTTCCTTGAAGAATTTGAACCATTTGTTGAAGCCTTATACTTATCTGCCTAAAAAATCTTCGCTTGATATTTACCCAAAAGACTGCCTTAAAATACAGATTTTAGTAAAGCGATCGCTCGCACCCATAACATAATACTAATAGGCGCTCCAAGTAGAATACCAGCGATCGCCCAGCCTCTCTGATGGGCTTTGAATTGTTCAATACTGCGCCACTGCCTACTTTTCCAAGCCCATTCATTGCCTTTTGCACCGAGTGCGATCGCCATTACCCACCAAGCATTAGGTACAAAACAGAATAAACCATACCACACTTGATTCGGCCACATCCACAACCAAGGCATTAGAAAAGCACCCCAATTCCAACCGAGAATTTCCTCTGGAACTGTTTCATTGTGATTATTGATCCCGCATCCAGAATTGTTGATTATTTCTTTTAGCGGTAAAAGCTGATTCTTGTTTGCAGATGTGACAGTCAAACCAGATTTGAGAGCATTTAGCGCTTGGTTAGCACTAGTAAATCTTTGTTCGGGAGCGGGTTCTATCAACTTTTGTAGCCAACTGACAAAACTGGGACTGAGGTTAACTCGGTCTGTAAATTGCAGTCGCAAATCCTGCTGGGGTAAATCAGAAGGAGAAGTTCCAGTGAGCAAATGAATCAAAGTCGCTCCCAGTGCATATAAGTCTGAAGCCGCAACCGCTCGACCACCAAATTGTTCCATTGGGGCATAACCATAAGTACCGACAACGGTAAAAGTAACGCCCTCTCTTGCCGCTTTATCCTGAACTGCGCCAAAATCAACTAAATAAATCTGATTATCTTCGCCCCAAATTAAATTACTCGGTTTAATATCTCTATGCAACACCCCTGGATTCAATTCATGTAGATAGGTGAGAATATTTAAAACCTCAACAGCAATTTTTCTCGCTCGCTTTTCACTAAACCTTTTGCCAACAGCAAGTTTATCCTTAAGCGACTCACCAGGAATATATTCTTGTATTAAGCCAAACCAAAGTGTGCGATCGTCAATACAAAAATAATCTATATATCGAGGAATGCGGGGATGATTTAGCTGTTTAAGAACTTGTGCTTCCCTCTCAAAAAGTTTCAGGTCATCCCACTGCACAGTACCGCCAAAGGCCAAAAGTTTGACCACAACGGTCGAATTTTCGCCATCAGAGGCTTGTAAATCCAATGCTTGCCAAGTTTGACGAATTCCATTGTTGCCGAGTTGGCGCTGGATTTGATAACGATCTTGTAATATTTGTTCTGGTTGCAGCATCTTAACACCTGCTGGCAATTTACGTTTATCTGATTCCCTTATATTCAAGGATAGTCATTATCTAGATAAACTGTGGCAGCCTGATAATTTATTGAAAGCAGTTGAAGATTCCAAATCCAGCAATGGCAACCCGCGCCTTGAAAACGTCAATTTCATTATCAAAGCGCTGAAATATTTTCTCACGCCACAAAAAATCATGCCTCCATCGGCAGGGTGAATCACAACAGTAATTATCGATGGTAACGCTATTGGGTGCAGAATGTGGGTTACAGATAATTTTTGCGATAGTAAGCTTGATATTCCGCAGACAGCAGAGGTTCCCACCAATCACGATGATTGAGATACCATTCAACTGTTAAACGTAAACCCTCAGCAATTGTTACTGAAGGCGTCCAACCAAGCTGAGTTTTAATTTTGTTGGCATTAATTGCATATCTCCTGTCGTGTCCTTGTCTATCCTTAACAAAAGTAATTAACTGCTTTGCTGGATGTACTGGTAAATCAGGTGCTAATTCATCCATCATTTGACACAAAAGTTGCACGAGGTTAATATTTTCCACCTCATTATTGCCACCAATATTGTATGTTTCTCCTGGTTGACCATGATTGATTATTACATCTAAAGCACGGCAATGATCGCCCACATAAAGCCAATCCCGTACATTTTTACCATCACCATAAACAGGTAATGGTTTCCCGATCAAAGTGTTGATACATATTAGGGGAATTAGTTTTTCGGGAAACTGATAAGGGCCGTAGTTATTAGAGCAATTTGTGATAATAGTTGGAAGTTGATAAGTATGATAATAAGCACGGACTAAATGATCGCTACCCGCTTTGGAAGCTGAATAGGGACTATTGGGCGCGTAGGGTGTGGTTTCAGAAAAAGCTGCGTCATCTGCGCCCAGGCTACCGTAAACTTCATCAGTAGAAACGTGCAGGAAACGATAATTAGATGGTTGTGCTTTCGCTTCCCAATGTTGCCGAAAAGCTTCTAGTAGGGTGAAAGTTCCCACCACATTAGTTTGCACAAAAGCAGCCGGGCCAAGAATCGAACGATCGACATGAGATTCAGCGGCAAAATGGGCGATGGTATCAATATTTTCCGTTGCTAATAGGTTATCTATGATGGTGCGATCGCAAATATCCCCCTGCACAAACCGAAAATTCTCTCTGCCCTCAACCAGCGCCAAATTCAGACGATTTCCCGCGTATGTAAGAGCATCTAACACCACCACGCGATCGTCTGGATAAACCTGACACCAATGATGCACAAAATTCGCCCCAATAAACCCCGCACCCCCAGTAACTAATAACCGCCGATTCATTCAATTTCCCCTCTTCTCTCTGCGATCTGTGCGCCTCTGCGATTCGTTTGTGATGATTTATACTACTTAAAAAATTTCTTCCTCAGCTTTCCATATATCCTCTGAGCAAGTAATTTCGCCATCCGTATTTTAGTCAAATCCTTAATATTAGATGGCTGCTGTATTTTATGGTCAAAAAACTCATTTAACTCATCCAAAATAACTTGGAAACGCTTAATAATATTTTCAGTCCGATGCTCAACTAAAAAATCTTCAGATAAGTTAAAAACTACTGAAGATCCAACCACCTTCAGAATACGTTGCACATCATATTCTTGCGAATATCCAGCAATTTTATAACAATTAAATCCAGGATCTAAGTAATCAGCTAGTCCACCGTTAACACTAGAAAATACTTGACAGCCACAAGCAAGAGCTTCCATTGGTTGTAGACCAAATCCTTCACTAACACGCTGTTGTGCCCAGTACTCAGCAGAATCATAGAGGTAAACCTTAGCTCGGTTGAATAGTCCGGGTAAATCCTCTATGTATGAGTCAACAACCAATACTTTACAACGTTTTTGCAACGCCGGAATTAATTCTTTAATTAAATATTCCGAAGACTTCCGAGCTTGAACTAAAACATCAATATCTCGTTCCAGACCTAAATTTTGAAACTCATCAGAAATTTGATTAGGCAAATAATAAATTAGAGAATTGGGCGATTTTTCTCCCCAATATCCCATTGTATAGCGGCTAACGGTCATGATTGGAATACTTGCAGGTAGTCTAAACGGATAACCTGCGCTATGTGCATGGTAAACGACATTATATTGCTTAAGTTTAGCCACGAGTTGAGCTATATCAAATCCCCAACTGATTACAAAAATTACATCATTTAAATTTTTTTCTTTTAGCAAATCATCAATAAAAAGCTTATCTTTTTCCCGTTGACGGTAAGTTACAACTTCAGCGCTACAGAAATTCTGAGCCAGATTAAGTGCTTTTAACTCAGCCCAAAGACCACCACAGGCAAATTTGCTATCTGTACCGGGAAGTAAGAAGTAAAGTTTTCTCATAATTTTTTTAGGGGAGTAGGAAGTAGGAAGTGTGTGTAGATGGAGAAGACAAGAGAGAAAATTTTATCTTGTCCCCCTCATCTCTTCTTCCTCTCTTCATTCTTGCCAGCCTACTTTAACAAAATGTGCCTCACGCCCCCAAACATCGCGTGTACGGGTAATATTTTCAATTGCTAGGTTAAAAGGAATGGCAGTTGTTAGGTAACGCTGTGCCATAGAACCTAAATCAGGTGCGAGTTCTGCGGCTGTCGTTGCTGCTAACCCCAAACCTATAAGTTGCTCGATTGGTCGAAATGGTAACAATAGATGCACACCGACAGCTAGTCCAGCCGTTAAGAGCATTGCTACTGATAAATTTGTGCCACAACGGGGATGTACAGCCAAATTCCATTCTCCACTGGTGATGCGATGTCGAGCAAGTGTGACTGCACGCCGCAAATCACTAATATTTACCTCACCATAGAGGTAAAATCCCTGTTCAGTAGATAAACCGCCTAATAGTTCATTATCTAGTTGAACATTAGTGGATTCTGCTGGAGCAGAATAGGTACTTTTTGATTCGCTAAGAACCCAAACAGTAGCATGTTCTAAAGCATGAACCTGCCGCAGCATCAAAATTTCTTTCAATCCTGGAATAAACGATAGCTGTCTGAGTAAGTCGGCATCTTGTGTGGGTTGCGGAAAGTCTGAAGATTGGTCTTCCAGACTTGGAACCTTCTCAGATACAGGTATCGTAAAATTAAAGTTAAAAAATTCAAAGGGAGACCAGCTACCCTGAAAAGAAGCGGAAGTATTCATTGAAACACTACTCCCAAAGCCGATGGGGCAACATAGATTTCTTTCAAATGTAACGCTTGCACCACTGAATTGTTGCTAATTTTTGTAGATGATTTTTTAGTGAGGGTATGGGGCATAAGAGGCAGAGGTGCATAGGAGAAAGACTTACTGCAACTTTTCATCGGTTACAGAGTGTAGCCGTTGGCGCAGCCTCTCGTAGAGAAGTGCTGCTCCTTTGCCCCTTGCTTGGTCACTGAGCGTAGCCGAAGTGCTGCTCCTCTGCTCCTCCAGTCCCCAATCCCCAGTCAATTTGGAAAGGAATTCTGATCTTTTTAGTTTCCGAGTCCGAGGGTCAGCTGGCTCCACTTACATAAACTCCGGCTGAGTGAAGGACTCGGAACTTTTTGGTAGAGTGTTCACACTGAAAACTTAGGCGTAAGGAGGGGAACAATCAGTAAAACTCAAAATTGGCTTGTAATTTACTAGACCAAAGCAATTAAGCTTCTACTAGTAAATTGTTTATTCAATCTGGTTAGGTAGAGTACAGCAATTGACATCATTCAAACAGACTTTGCCCCACTGCAAAGCCCAGCGGACAAGGGCTACTCGATTATCTGTCTCAGTCTTAGTGAGAATATTACTGATATGGTTATCAACTGTACGCTTGCTAATCTCCAGTTTTGCTGCAATTTCTTGGTTAGTTAAGCCAGCGGCTACTAAGTCGATAATTTGCAGTTCTCTGTCTGACAGACTAACGGGGGTCTCAGACTTGCCACCAGCCATGACTATTTCTATCCTCCCTTGGTATATGTACTTAATCGCTCTTTCTAATTCTAGAAGATTCTTTTCTTGGTAGGGGTTTCAAGTGTTAGCAGTAATATGATTGTCAATATTTTCTTTGGATTTCAAGTTGCTAAAAATATAAACCACGCGAAACTCTATGTAATAAATATAGCTTATTTTGATAAATGTGTTGTTTAAGCACTTAGTTAAAAGAAGCAAAGATGAGAAGCATATATACGCTCTAGAGTAGTAAAAATTGCTATTTAATTCTATGAAGGACTGGCGACAGATTAGCAAAAACTATTGTAGATTTTATACTGTAAATTCCTAATCCTAAATCAAAATCTAAAATTAAAAATGAGATGAGCAATCCCCGTGTTTTGTGCCTTGGTGAAATTTTGTTTGATTGTTTAGCCGATCAATTAGGGCTAAAGCTGGAAGAAGTGAAATCTTGGACTCCCTACCCAGGAGGAGCACCAGCTAATGTAGCCTGTGCTTTAGTCAAGCTGGGAATGTCAGCAGGATTTATCGGAGCTGTTGGCAAAGATGAGCCAGGAAATGTACTGGTCAATCTATTACAAGATGTAGGTGTAGAGACTACGGGAGTACAACGTCATCCCACAGCACCAACGCGGCAAGTTTATGTTACACGGGATCTGGCTGGCGATCGCACCTTTGCCGGATTTGGTCAGTACGATACCGCAGAATTTGCCGATACTCGCCTGCAAGCTAAACAATTGTCAGATTCGCTGTTTCAAGAAGCAGATTTTCTGGTTTTGGGTACTTTGGAATTAGCCTATCCTGAAAGTGAAGCGGCAATAAACCGCGCTCTAGAGTTAGCAGAGCATTACGACTTAAAAATTGTGCTGGATGTTAACTGGCGTCCTGTATTTTGGAAAGAGCCAAACATCGCCCATCAAAAAATTCCAGAATTATTTAAGCGAGTTGATTTCCTCAAACTCTCCAAAGAAGAAGCTGAATGGCTATTTGAAACCGCAGATCCCGGAGCTATCACTTATCGTCTAGCTTCGATTGAGGGAGTACTGGTGACAGATGGGGAAAACGGCTGCACTTATTGTCTGGGTGAGAACGAAGGCAGATTACCCTCCTTTTCCATCCCTGTAGTTGATACAACTGGCGCAGGAGATAGCTTTTTGGCAGGATTCATCCACCAACTGAGTCAGTATGGTATCCACAGCTTGCGGGATGCAGAAACAGCAAAACGCATTGTCACTTATGCCAGCGCTGTTGGGGCACTAACTACTATTAAACCAGGTGCGATCGCTTCTCAACCTACTGCTGCTGAAGTCGAAGCTTTTCTCGCTGCACATCAACTCTAGGAACTACCATAAGTCACTGGGATATCAGCCACTAAAGGCTGATACTCCCGACTAGAAAATGTAAGAAAATCTTCATGCCATTCTGCGGTCATATTCAACAATAAACGCAGTTGGAGAAGTTTTGGTATTAGGTTAATGCACTCAATTTTTACTTTTAGAAGTTCTGAATTATCTTCAGTGTAAAAGACCAATGCACTCAAGTCAGATAGATTTTGAAATTCGTTAGCTAAATACACGATAATTCAAAATTCAGGAGTAAAACACGCTTTATACCTGGGTAACAGACGAATAGTTGTGTACCTCACTTTCCTTGAAATCTGCTGTATAACAGTTCACCCGTTTGTAATTGATTAATCCATTCAGTTGCATAAACAAGAAGGTGTCGTAGTCTACGCACAAAAAATATTAAATCTTTACACTTTTATTATCTGCATAAACAGTAATACTGATATCTATAAGTGAATAGAAAGTATAAGTGAATAAAAAGTTTAGATTAGCTTAAGGAATTGGTGAAGCATTATGAAAAACATCACAAAATGGCTTTTGGGCTTGGCGATTGTTCCTGCAAGTTTGGTATTGGCATCTAGTCATGTTAAAGCCAGTCAAATTGCTGGTGAGTGGTTCTTTGGTCTTTGGGATTGTAATATTGACGGTAGACCAGCAAAAATGCAGTGGAAAGTAGTCGATGACCCACAAACTAGTTGTAACGGTGATGTTTGCTCTACTACTTCTGGTGTCCGTCTCGTCGGGCGGTTTAGTGATAACGGTAGTGCGTGGGTTCCTCTAGGAAAACGTTTTTCCAGCAGACAAAAACAGGATTTAGGTATTCGTTATTTAGGTGCAGAACAAGATAACTGGTATCTCAAATACAACAGTCGTACTAAAATAGCAGATGGTTGGACGACATGGCGGGGTAAGCGCTATCCACTACAATGTCGTAATCGCAGATAAACATTTGCAAAATTATGCAAAAAATGTAAATAAGCGATCGCTAAGTTTGAGTACTAAAGACGCCAGTACCACATTTTTATTTAACTTGACAGGCTAATACTTTAGTTAGCCTGAGTTTGCTGCCATAGAGTATCAACAGTTACAAACTCATAACCCTGTTGTAGCAGTTGTGGAATGAGAATTTGAATAGTGGCAGCAACATCTTGTCCACCGCAAGCACCATCGTGCAAAACAATTATTGAACCATTTTTGACCTGCTGCATAATTCGCTGTACCACTGTGGTTACGCCTGGTCGCACCCAATCTTCGGGTACAACGCTCCACATAACTGGGCGGTAATTCCACTGAGAAAAAAAATTTAAAGTAGCAGGTGTAAAGAAGCCATTGGGGGGACGAACATCCCGCACTTGTTCCGATTGCAGGTTACAGGCATTGTAGATGGCAGCTTGGGTTTTTTCTAAACTGTCCTTCAGGTCATTTGGGGAAAGCATGGGAAAAGAGCGATGATCGTAGCCATGCAATCCGATCCAGTGTCCGCGATCGCTAACGGCTTTAGCAATGGCTGGTGAACGGTTGACGCAAACACCCAACCAAAAAAAACTCGCTGTAATCTTGTAACGGTCTAACACTGCCAAGACTTCGGGTGTGTATTGAGGATGAGGCCCATCATCAAATGTGAGTGCGATCGTTTTAGAACCGGGATTTCCAGCCCAAAGGCAGTTGGGAAAACTCGGCTGGAGAATGCGGTAGAAAATTGGGAAGAGGGGAGCTAGCTGCATAAAGTTTTTTCTTTTTTCCGTAATCTTGCCTAACTAAACTGATTACTTAATATGTGACTGTTAAGCGTGATTCGCACACTTAACATTCTTATATCTAGAACTTACACGCTGTATAAATGGACAGTTATATGAATTAGCCCTCCTTCTAATGTTAAGAAGTTTTCCCTTATTCCTATTTCCAAGTTGGAAATGTAGTTTCCACTCACGATCTATTCCTGCCTAGCTGACTGAACTTATTTTTTTAGTTATCAGAGCAACAGGAAATATCGCAATCATAAAAGTAGGTGGAAAAGAAAATTACAGCCTTATTCACATAATTGTCTTTTTGTAAAACTGTAAGTCCTAATATTAACAATTAATCTTGATTAAGGATAAATTCTCATGGCAATTAATTTTTCCGGAACTAATGGCAATGATGTTATCTTCGGCAGTAGTGACAACGATAGCCTCAGAGGCTTGAATGGTGATGACAAACTGTTTGGTGGTAATGGCGATGACTTCCTAGATGGTGGTTTTGGTTTTGACACCATTGATGGTGGTGCTGGAACTGATACTACATCTTATGCCTTCTTTTCCGGCCCAATTGATGCCAATCTCTCTACTGGTGTAGTCAAGTTTCCGGGAAATTCTACTCTCACGGATAAATTAGTCAGCATTGAAAATTTAATTGGTACAGCTGGCAACGATACGATTGTTGGTAATGATGCCAATAATGTTCTCAGCGGTGGAGATGGTGATGACAAACTGTTTGGTGGTAATGGCAATGACTTCCTAGATGGTGGTTTTGGTTTTGACACCATTAATGGCGGTGCTGGAACTGATACTACATCTTACGCTTTCTTCTCTGGCCCAATTGATGCCAATCTCTCTACTGGTGTAGTCAAATTTCCGGGAAATTCTACTCTCACGG
>NZ_JBWQXL010000081.1:0-13242 GCF_056620565.1 Nostoc sp. LEGE 12454 | reverse complement strand
CAAGGTTACAGACCAAGAGCTTGATACTATCGCAATCGAACGAAATTCTTTTCATGGTGAGTGGAACTATATTATCAAACCCAAAGTAGTCAGTTAATTGTTCAAGTTATTTTTACATAACTCCTAACGCTGCAACTCTTCATCATCTTGCTATCATCGCTACTAGGCGAGGTCAGCTTGATGAAGCTATAGATATCTTCTCCGAGTCATTGACTATTAAAGAAAATATTGGGGATCAAAGAGGTGCAAATGCCACACGGAACCAGATAGCGGGAATTTATCTTAAGCAAGAAAATCTAGAGGAGGCGCTAAAGCTTTATTATCAATCACTTGATATGCAAGTTCAAATTGGTGATCTAAAAGGGCAGGCAAGCACCTTCGCTAATGTCGCGGTAGTCTACGCCAAAAGAAAAGAACTGCAAGCTGCTTACCACAACTTTCAAAAAGCACTCCAAATCATCGAACGAATTGGTGCTCCGGAAGAAAAAGCTTCAGTGTTACATAACCTAGCTTTCTATATTCACGTCCCCCGGAAAGAGTATGAGCAAGCTGCCAATCTATATCGGCAAGCCCTTGAACTTGAGGAACAGGTTCAGAACGCTTATGCAAAAGCAAAGACAATGTTGAGATTGGCAGAAGTACCCATTGATGACAGAGACAATGATACAGCAGCTTTAAGTTATCTAAACCAGTCACTTGAAATTCTTGATAAAATTGGTTCACCAGAGGTAGTATATGTTAAAAAAAAGATAATTGAGGTAGAAAGTCGGCTAAATAACCGCGAAAACGACTAAAAATAGTGTAAAGCGGAAATATTTGGTGTAGCCAAAAGCTTTGTACAAAAACTACTCTTGATGAATAAAACTCAAGGTCATGTAGAACCGAGACAACAAGGTGGCATAATGCTAGGGAAGCTACCATGAAGTGCCAACTCGGTCAAAAGTATTGACATAATTAGCGTTCAGCCATTAATACTTCTCTTCTAAATTACAGATGCAATCACCGTAATTTTCCTTAACATAGTACCGATTTCTACCAGTGTCGGAACATTTCTCCCCTAACTCGCGAGCATCTTGATAAATTTTTGGCATCAAAAACAGGGAGATGAAGACAAGTTCCAAAACCAAGAATAAAATCGGAACTTTGTATCTCTGCGTGGCACTTCATGACAGGCTCTCTAGCATTACGCCAAGGTGGAGGAATGAAGGCGGAGTTGGATGGATATGAAGCTCAACTAGCTACAATGGTGGAAAAATATCCAAATGCAACATTATGGGAGTACTCTAAATATTAGGGCAAAACCTATAATAATTGGCTAAGTACGAGTACGATGTGTCGTGCATTGCAAAAACTTACACTAAAAAAAAGAGAGCATTTAAAAACTGGTTTACAAACTGCTATTACTGTATGTACCTCATAAACCTGCAATACGCTGTATTTAATCTATCTCCCCTCATTCGTGACTAGTTAGAGTTTCATACGATTTGTCAATGAGTAACAATACTTGAATTATTTAAGTAATTTATATAAAAATTACAACTCAGGCAACCATTTCATATAATCTTTACATCTGTCTCTACCAAAATATTGCTAAAGTTCTGTTACTAGGTTAATTTGATACCTGAAATTTGAATCAATATTAAACATAATTGCTTATTGGCTTTAGCAGCGCTATCTTAACCTGTTACGAATGATCTTCCTTTGTTTTGCCTAAAGGATTCTAGCTTTTGTGAAATATGGATAATCAATATAGAGACGAAACTCAACAAGATGAGAACTCCTCTGGAGATTACTCCCAGTTGCAATCATCTGTTTTGAAAGCGTTACATAATAATATAATTCCTTCTGAGATGGATCTGAATGATCAAAATGAAATCACCAATACTCAATCTCTTTTGTCCACTCCGTCTTACAATCAGGAGGATAGCTCGAATCCTTTCGCTGACACAGAGAGTCACATTTATCAAATTCGAGCCCAGAGTTCTAATGATTCTGTTATGCATTTTGGCAGTTTAAATACTGACAATAATCCCTACACTGACAATAATCCCTACACTGACAATAATCCCTACACTGACAATAATCCCTACACTGACAATAATCCCTACACTGACAATAATCCCTACACTGACAATAATCCCTACATAAAAGCATCTACTCATTTCGGTGAAATTGGAGATTCCTACTTAGGCAATACTGGCGAGCCTCAAATTAGGGCAATGAGTAATGATGCACAAGAATTCCATCAAATTGACTAATTATAATTTTGATAATCAAGACAGCCGTCATAGCGACTCTCTTTCCACTTGGGCTTAGATCGGATTCTGATTCTGATCAGTGAATTAAGAGTACGTCTACTCAATCTGGTCAGTTAATACATAACAGCGTCTAACGAAGTTTTCTATGATAACTCCAACAACTCTTCAATTAGTTTATCCTGCTGCCATCGTTATCAGTAATGTTATTGGAAAGATTATCGACTATAAGTGGTTACAACCTCAAGGATATGACAATCGACAGAAAGAATTGGACAAGCAGCGTCAGTTGCGTTTAGAGGAACTGAAAAATCAATACGAAAATAATGTTGTTATGTCACTTTTCAATTCTGAGATGAGACTTAATGAACAAGATATTATTGAGCAATTAAGAGCAAGTTATTCTATCTGGACGAGCAAGGCTCAAAAAGATTTAGCTAAGGAAGATGTAAACAGTCCATTTTTTGATGGAACAGAAACGACTTACAAAAACTTGAAAGACTTGTATGAACGAACAAAGCTTCCAATCATCCTGGTATCTGCTTTTTGGGATGATACTAAACCGTTAGAAATTAATGATCGAGGCGGCTACGTTGATTTCCGAAATGCTTTCAATACTTCTTACTGTCAAGTCTCTTGGCAGAATCTCGCATCTAGACAGGATGGTTATTTCAAGAGACCTTTATACAAAACAGATCGTGATATTAATTTTATCTACAGCGTACTATCAGAGATTCCAACTATCTTAATCCATGGAACAATTCAAGGGGGGCATGATCCTCGTCAATTCGTTCAAAGAATTCACCCTAGTCTTACATTTTGGAATTTATTTTCAGATCAAGAAGTCGGTTATACAAGCTTGGGTTTGAGTTTTTTCCCTTTTCAGGTTCCTCCAGGCATGAATGAACCGAATAATTATACTTACCAAGTGGGAAAGTATAGTTTAGATTTGCAAGATATAGTAGGTAAATACCTCACTCAATCTGTGGGACTGCTCAGTTCTTTTTATCATTTCTACCACTTTGATATTCGTCCAGATCTACAAAAATTTCAGCTACAAGAAGTGCAAGAATTAGAGAGTTTATCTCTTCAAGTAAATGAGCTTTATGAGCTTCTTTCTCAAAGAAATCCTGACAAAATAGCATATTATAAGCTTGAGGAATCCTCATTATATTTAAAAAATAAAATAGGAGAAGTTAAAGGGAAGGGAAGTTTCATAGGGGATCACAATTCTAAAAAAAAGTTGGAATCCATTGAAGTCCGTTCCTGGTTCACTAAACAACTCCAAAGGCTAAAGAACACAATTGCCCAATTTGATCCGCCAGAGGAGAAAGAAGAAGCATCAAAAGCTTTACCCTTGCCTTTTGTAATCAATAGTTTAGAGAAAGAGATTGACAGATTAAAAAATGAAAAATTCCGATTTTTGGTTATTGGAAATTCTAATTGCGGTAAAAGTACAATTCTTAATGCTTTTTTAGAAAGGAATTTGCTTCCAGTAGGAGGAGCGCCTTGTACAGCAATCCCTACCTTTGTAAAATATGGTGAGGATGAAGTAGTATTAGTTCACAAAAAAGATGGCTCAGTAGAACGTTTGAGTTTTGATATATATCAAAGGGATTATACGCTCAACTCAACAAAAGTTAGGGATTACACTAAGCGATTGTTTAAGTCAGTAAGGGAATGGCTAAACACTCTAGACTATGCTGAATTTTATTGCCCGATTGAAATACTGTTAGATGGGGTAGAGTTTATCGATACAAGAGCGTTAAACTCTGTGGAAGAAGAAAGAGAAAAAATATTTTCGTATATTCCACAATGTCATGCGATTCTCTTTGTCTTAGCCGCAGATCAGCTATTTACTCAGCAACAAAAGTACGATCTAAAAGAATTGCTCAGAGGCAAAAAAGAAGTTGAGGAAGATGAATCCCAAAAACAACTTTTATTTAAGAGAGCTAATCTCTTGAACGATTTGAATAATAAGTGTGTTAGACCAATATTCTATCTAATTAATAAGTGGAGTTTCTTTGAAGAAGAAGAGAATAAGAGAGAAATACATGAGTATTTTGCTGAAATAATTGGTGAGTGTTTGGATATAGAAAAGGCAAAAGTTGAAGAAATGTGGGGAGATACGATATTTGATATCGATGCCAAGACAGCTTCAAAGCAAATAGAACGAGGCAAGTTACTTGATAGTGCTGGGCTTAGAGAACTTCAAAATAGACTGCGCTCTTTTCTAACTAATGATCGCCTAGTGACCGAATTATCTCAAGCTGTTTGTATCGCTGAAATTGTAGTCAACCAATTAGTCTCACAACTTGATGATAAGTTACTTCCTCTAGAATCTTCTAATTGTTTAGAAACAGAACATAAAACTGAAGTAGAAATGTGCATGACGGCAAGTTGCTACCAACAGTTGGAGTATACACTACAAACAAGGTGACAGCTAAACCTGTAGATGACAAATTGTTACCAACAGTTGCAGCCCAGACTACTAACCTGGCTCAAATTTGGCTTTCTGTGATAGATATAGCTAAACCCAGCAATCAAAAGCTGTTGGCTCATGCAAATCTCGTTAAATTGCAAGGTGACAAGGCAATTTTAGAGGTTACACCAGCTTACCTCAAGAAGTTTGAGAGTAGTAAAGAAGCGATTGCTAAAATGCTGCAACGAGCTACCCAAAGTCAACAACCAATGACTGTGTTAATTAAAACTGCCAACAAGAGCAGTAATGGGAGGGTAAAAGCATGATTGTCTTGCTGACAGGCGACGACCAACACGCTATTCAGGAACAGCTAAACCAATACAAAGCAGAGATTGATTCCCACTGGCTCACACTTTGCTATCACCGATTTCCAGCCGATCGCCTTGACCAAGCTATCAGCGTAGCTCGCACTCGTTCCCTGACTGGTGGTAAAAAACTGGTGATTGTCGAAAATTGCCACCTCAAGCAGTGGGGTGATACTGAGTTAGAAACTTTGCAGCAGCTTGTTCAAGTGCCTGAATTCACAATTCTGGTGTTTGTCGCCACCAATGTAGATAAGCGCCTGAAGATTTACAAACATATTGTCAAGTATGCCAAGTTGTTTGAGTTTCTATTGATACCACCTTGGCGTACTGATTTGATTGAGAAGGCGATCGCAACTCAGGCTAAAAAAATCAAGCTAGTACTGTCAAAGGGTGCAGTGGAATATCTAGCAGAAGCAATTGGTAACGACATGACCCGTGCAGCCACAGAGTTACGCAAACTGTATATTTATGGTAAGGGCAGACAACTTGAGCTTGCAGAAGTAAAAGAGTTAGTGCCATGTCAGACTCAGAATAGCCTACAACTGGCATCTGCTATTCGCCAAGGAGAAAGCAATCAGGTTTTACACCTGCTGGATGATTTACTGTCACGCTCGGAACCATTAATGGTGATTGTTGCTACTCTCCTAACGCAGTTTAGAACTTGGCTGTGGGTTAAGTCTGCGATCGCTTCTGGGGTTAAGAAAGATAGTGAATTAGCTCAACTATGCAATATCAGCAATCCTAATCGCATTTACTATTTGCGTCAGGAGGTAGCAAATACAAGCATTAACGCTTTAGCTAAAGCACTGACTATGATGCTGGATTTGGAGATGTCTATTAAGAGGGGTGCTGAAAGTAAGGATTTACTGCTAATAATTCTTAGTGTTAGCAGGTTATTTAAGTTAACTTAATCAACATAAAGTTGACTGAGAGTTTTGGATTTTGGATTGTATATTTGATTTCAGTCTAAAATCCAAATTCACTAATAATGATATTAGTATCTAACAAAACTTTCACAAGTTATGTTTCTCGTTTTAGGAATAGGACGTGCTGGCTCTCTTGAGAATATTGGTATCAAGTAAGTATTTCAAGCTCATAGTTCAATTTCTCTGACCACACTGCGCTCTCGTAAGTCAGCGAAATCATCATCAGTAAAGATAATCCCCTCGCTTTGGATTACGCTTCTAAATTTTTGTAATCCCTCCCAAAAATTATCCCCTCTAGATTCTTCATTTTTTTTACGGATAACCTCAAATAAATAGTCCCGTTCTTCTGTAGGCAAACTTTCAATAGAATTAATAATTTCTTGTAAATTCATCAGAGAACCTCCTCGAAAGTAAACCCTAACTTTGCTGACTTCTCTATATCCAAAGCTTAAGCCTCTATTTTACCATTTAATAAACTTCATCATGGCTGCCAATATCAATCAATAAAATAACCATTTCTAACAACTTCTCATCCTCAGACAAATTAAAGATAATTCTACAATCATAAGCAACAGAACAAGACCACAGCCCCGCTAAATTTCCTGTTAACTTATGAGACTTCAAAGACGGTGTAAATGGATCATCTGCCAAAAGCCTTAATACATTAACAATTTGATTCTTTAATTGCGGGTTTTTCTTTGTAATCTTCCTAAAAGACCGCTTAAATCCACTACTCCAGACAACTTACATCATCATCTCCTAGTAAATCAGCGATCAAATCATCAACGCTTCCCCTATGAGCTGTCCCATCCTTAAAAGCCTGCATCACTTCCTGAGCATTAGCCAAAATTTCAACCCGCCGATTCTCAATTCGTTGCTGGCGAAGAAACTCAAATAAATACTCTCGATCTTCTGTGGGCAAACTTTCAATAGAATTAATAATTTCTTGTAAAGTCATCATAGAACCTTCCAATCAAGTAAACTCTACCTTTACTAACTCTATTTTATAGCGGTTATCGATTGGATGAGAACACCAAAATCCTTGCTGTAAAATCATTTCAGCAAAGTTTTTGTATCTCACTGAACTGCACACCGCTATAATCTCTATTTCCATCTCTATTTCCATTGCCTCAGCCTCCTACATTTAGCCAATTTCCGCAAAAATATGATACAAGTATCGGGCGCAGTGAGGGCAGAAGCAGCGATTAGCGTAGGCGTAGGCCGCCGCAGGCATCGCTAGGGTAATTTTTACTCATCAGCTTGCGTCAGATTATTTCAAATTTTCTTTCTTGCTGTGTAAGTACGATTGAAAATATAGTCCGAATCATGCCTAAATCTGCCTTTTATATAGTTATACTTGACATATCTTCGCTGGTAGATATGCTCTATATCCGAAGATAAACAGAATCTATACGGAGACTACCTTCAGAGAAAAGTTGCTTGGGATTAGAAATATCAATAAGTGTAGCTTGTTGAGTTCCAGCATTATAAACCCGATATATATGGAAGTTTTCTCCCAAGTCATAAGCCAATTTCCATTGACTCCCTGATAGCTTTATCAATTTCTTTGCTCCAGGTTGACTAGACTTAACCTCTATATAATCTTCTTGACCATTTTCAATTAATTTTATATCATACCCTTCTGTCTCTTGAACTTCATTTAGCCACTGAACTTCAACTACTAATTGACTATTAATTTTGATAGAAAATCCGTATTTATTTTCGTCTAACTTTCCTTGGGGATACTTAGCACCAAACTTTCGCCTTAAATATTCAACAGCAAATTTCTCACCCCAGATCCCACTTAATTGAGGCTTTTCACTTGGCTCATCTCTATCTATTATTCGTAGTTCTCTGATTAATTGAATAGTTGGTTGATTTGAAGATAAGTTTGATTCACTACTACTAAAAAAACTACTATCTGAATTAGGTACATTTTTAATTAACTCAGTTACATCATGGGTAATGATAGCTTCAGTAACCCTGCCAGTGCTAAGATATGCTTGAGATGTAATTTCTGTTTTTATCCACTGAACAGCCTCAAATTCTGTAATGTCTTTAGGTTCGCACTCAGGTAGCCATTGATCATCATCAACTTCATCTTTGGGAAATCTAGTTGTTAATTCTGATTTAACAGAACGGTTATCTGGGTCTATTTTTTGATGTTTGTTAGCTGTAGATTCAATTTCTTTATCATTTTCTGCTGCTATTTCTATAAGGTTAGTTTCTCCTAGATAAATATTTGAGCTTTCAAACCACTGCCTTTCTTCATTAGGTAGTAGTTGAATATTTTTCGCTTTCATTAAGCTGTCAATTTTATCTAATGTTCTTTTCTCAAACAGCGAAATCAAGAAATCATCTAACCCCTTTGGATTACCAAATAAGTGAGAAATTTCCAAGGCTAAATAATCCGTATCTGACAAGCTATTGGATTGGATGTAGAGATTTCCATTATCCAAGAAAGCACTTCTCTGAGTATAAGCTGATTGCTGATCAAGAATATATTTAATTTGCAGGTTTTCCACCCTGTAACACACTAAATCTTTGAGTTGTATTAGAGTGTGATTGGTTTTAAGCTGTTGGTAAATTGGGTGTTCTCTGTCGTAAAGATAACGTAAAATGTAAGGTGTCAAAGCTTTAATTTGCTCAGTTAGGCTTTCTTCCTCAACTTTTGGTACTTCTCCAATTGCTAATTCAGTCTTAATAATCTGAGAAAGATAGCGAATACCAGTCACTTTGATGAAGTGTTGAAGTTTCGGATAATAATTTGAGGGGAGTTTGAGAAAAGCTATTTGAGGATTGTCTTTAAACAACTCATAAACCTTATCATTATCATTTATCAAAACTTTACTAGCTGTAGAGAATGTTCTTTTATTTGTCCAAAATATTTTTTCAATGATAAAGGTTTTCCACCAATCTTTTAATTGGATATCTGGTTTATTTAATTCCTGATAAATTTTGATAACTATTTCTTCATGTTTTTCATCAAGCTCTTTTTTACGGGATAATGCCAGCAACCAATCAGCATAATCTTTGGGATCAGTTATTTTATCTTTTATTCCCAAGTCTTTAATAAAATCTGGATTATTGAGAGTAATAGCTAAGTATGGAACGCTATCTCCTAGTATTGCGCTTGTTTCTGTTTTATCCAGAAAAATTTCAGAAGGATTAGCTAACTTGCCTTTTGTAGTAGGCAGCCAAGCTACTGTTTTAATTTTAGTAAACCAGTCTGCATCATTAGGACTGTTGGGATAAAAACTGCCATTGGCGTAGAAATAACGTTCCCAAGATTTATATTGCTTGTAATAGCTCCAATTGCTATCTAAAAGTTTAGCCAATTTCTGATTTTTTTCTTCATCCCTGGCTTCCAAAATTTTTAATATGTGCAGCGAACTATAAATATTGTATTTCTGGGAATAATGATGGCCATTATTAGACTTGCCGTATGCAGTTTCTATTTTGACATCTATTTTTGGTACAGTATGTACTCCTAGCTTAATAAAAAACTCTCTCCACTCTCTAATTTTTTCTGCTTTTTCGCTAGAATTTTTAATTTGCATTAAATCTTGAATATACTCTGAGGATACAAACCAGACATCTTGTATTCCTGATAATAATGTTTCCAATTCATTTGGATTCCCATAACTAGCAGGAAGGTAAATTTTTGCTGGACTTAAATAGCTATTTTTATCTGTTTTTATCAATAGCGATTCTTTCAAGCTTTTTAGAGGATCTTCTTTGGAATACGAGTAAGAATAAGGATTTCTAATTTTATTAAACTCTTTTTCGTATTCCGATAAGTTTTCTTTAATGTAACAAATATATAAAAGCTGATTAACTTTCCTTTCCCAACTATCTCCTTTGTAAAGGGGTAAAATATGATTTTCGATAATTTCATAACACGAAGCTTTCTGAACACCCAATTTTTTGAGAAATTCTGTTACAGCAGGATTAGAAGTTGATTCTAGGAGTGTTATTTTAATAAATTGAAGTTTAAATTCATATTCTCCCGTATTATTTAGTGGGAAAAATATTGATGTCTCAGCAGTTGAAGCTAATTCGTTATTCTCTAAGGGAATAATCTTTAATTTCTTAATTCTTGGTAAATCAGAGTAATCGTTTAAATTACAACTTTTTAAATAAGTATAGAGTTGTACAAACCAATTATCACTTTGTTTCTGTAACCATTCATTATTCTGTAAACACTGCAATAAATCATCAAAGCTAAATTTTTTAACTCCAAGAGATTCGAGAATAGAGGTTTTAGCCTTAACTTCAGGGTGGATATACTCTTTGTTAAGTAGCTTTTGTAAGTCAGCATTAGAAATTAACTTCCTAATTTGCTCATCTACCTGCACAACATGAGAGGGAATCTGCCATTTTCCTGATTCAGTTAAAATACATTCACTAGTTTTTAGTTTATTGTGAATCTCGCTAACTACAGGAATAAAAAACTCATCCTTAATTTCGCTATTTAGTGGAATATAGTTATAATAGCTTTTTTGCAGATTACTATCTTGTTTAAATTCCTCTACAGCTAGTAAAAATGTAGTTGCAATGTTATCTCTGATCCATTTATTCCATTGTGTATCTTTATGAATATCTTCCCGGTTAGCTGGAACTAGAAAATCAGCTTGAATCAGAAACTTAAATCCGTAGCTGCGAGTAGGAAGAAAAGCAAAAACTTTTTGTTCTAATCTTGTATCTGCTGAACCATCCTCTTGCAAGCTAAACGCAAGAATTAGCTCAGTAGATTTAACATTTTCTCTTTTTGATTCCTGAATATGTTCCGGTACAATTAAATTCTTTTTAAGCAAATTATAACAATGCTTATTCTTTATTACTTGTCTAGGTTTTTCTGTCTCTATATTTCCATTTTCATTTATGATTAATTCACTAGTTTCTTCTATCTCTATATTTCCATTTTTATCTAAGCGTGTGATTTGGTGAGATTCATTATTAACTCTATTCTCGATTGTGACAGTTTTAAGTTGGCGGAGAAAGAGAATTAATGTATGTTCAATTTCACCTAACTTACCTAACTCATCTTTAGCTGATTCTCGAAGTGGTAAAATAATATTGGTTAAAGTTGAATCAACATATTTAGGAATTGCTTCAATCCAGTAAGGAGTAACAAATCCCAGTTGATTCTCATTATCTTGGCGCTTAAAATGGAACTGAAATCCATTGGAAAAGATTTGAGGTTCATCACTGATACGGAATACCGATTTAAATCCTATTCCTTTTTCACCAATATATCCTTCTACCTTAGTTTTTGTACTACGTCCTACATTACAGATTGCTCTGACATTATCCTCACTAAATCCAAGCTCATTGTTTTGAACAATAATTTTTTGCGGTTCTATTGTCAAGTTTAGTGTAGGAATTACTCCACCTTGATACTGGTTATCATCTGCATTTTGAATAAGTTCTAAAACAAAATGAGTTTCTTTAGAATAAAGGTCTACTGAAAGTCGTTCAAGTGCGCTGTTCAAACTTCTTCTGAAGCTGTCAATAACTCCTTGAGCGGCTTGGTCAGTCTGTAAACCAATGCCATAAGTGTTTTTACGGATATCTTCAATAATCTGTTTGGGGTTAACCATTTATTAACTCTTTTGTCTAATTTCTGATACAAAACTCAAAATTTACCTTGGGCTGGAGATAAATTCGTACAATCTCTCAACTTCAATACTACTCTACGCAAATGATGTATTCCAGAAACGCCTCAAAAAATTTTTAGTCATCAGCTGCTGATGTGAGAACAAATAATTTATTTGATAACAGAAGTAGCTAAAAATACCATCTATCCTAATTTAATATCACTCCCCCAATGGGGGATTTTTTAGGGCAATGAGCGAAAAACACCGCCATGAACACGCCCAATTATAGTGCCTTACTACAAAGCTTTTGGACACCACCTCGTACACCCATTACAGAAAATTCCAACTCAAATAACCATCTTACTGAACCAACAGATATTGCTGAATTTCTAGGTGAAGATTTACTATGGCAACAGACTATCCCTGCCAAAGAACCTAATCTGAAAAATATCCCTAATGACCTACCAAATAAATTAATTAAAGCACTTCAATCATTAGGAATCACCCAACTTTACTCTCACCAACTTCAAGCATTACAAGCAATTAGACAAGGTAAAAGTTTAATCCTCACCTCTCCCACAGCCAGTGGCAAAACTCTCAGCACATACCCCGCCATTCTGGAAGGTTGTATCAATGAAGAACATCGAGCATTAGCATTTTATGGACTACGAGCTTTAGCGCTAGACCAGTTCCACAAAATCTCTGAACTACTCTCTACCATACCCACACAATCCAGACCTATACTGGCAATGATCGTTGGAGATGTCAAATCAGAAAAACGAGAACAAATCCTCAAGAGTGAACCGCATATATTAGGTGTCACACCAGAATTAATCCACTTTCAACTCAAGCAAGCCTGGAAATCCGCGCATTGGGCAAACTTTTATCAGCGATTGCGCTATGTACTGCTTGACGAAGCTCACACCCTATCAGGTAGCTATGGCGCAAATATGTCCTGGCTGATTCGTCGCATTAAACTAGCAGTAGATCATTACGGTGGTGACTCCAAGAAACTGCAATTTATCTTACTGAGTGCCACTTGTGGTAATCCTAAACAACTGGCTCTGAAAATCTCCGGTTTGAAACCAACTAAACTCAACCCCAAACCCCTAATTTGGATTCGCAAAAGTGGAGCAGCTTCACCATCTAGACAAATAATTATCACTCAGCCCAGTTACAATCTAACTGCTGACACCGCTCGAATAATTCAATTTTTACTCAATCAAGGTAAGTCAGGTATCGCCTTTTGTAACTCCCGTCGCAGCGTGCGCGAACTAACAGAATTACTCAAATCAAACCAAGTAGCCGCTTTCTACAGTGGCATAACTTCTGAGCGTCGGGCAGAAGTAGTTGACCAACTCCAGTCTGGCACAATCAAATGGATTATTGCCACAGAAGCATTAGAAGCTGGAATTGACCTACCAGAATTAGAATGTTGCATTTTGCGTGGCTGGCCTGGTTCAAAAATGGCATACCAGCAACGCAGTGGCCGCGCCGGACGTTCACAACCAGGACTGACAGTGCTGCTTCCCAATGCTCTCAATCCCATTGACTGCTATGTAGCAGAACATCCAGAAATGCTGGTATCGCCAGAAGCTGAGGAAGTCTTCTTTAACGACGAATATCCCATCTTTGCTGCTAAACATTTGATGTGTGCAGCCGCAGAAACTGGTA
>NZ_JBWQXL010000080.1:0-15720 GCF_056620565.1 Nostoc sp. LEGE 12454 | reverse complement strand
AAGCAGGCTACCAGTTTTGACCAGTTGCGTCCTTTGCGGGTTAAAGAAAATAAGTATCGCTGAAATGCTTATCTAATATAAGTTTCAGCCTTAGCGTACAATTTTCCCGTTTTGGCACGGTGACGCCCCACCCGTCGATAGTTAAATCTTGAATCAGCTGTAGTTTGTAGCGCCAGTCATTAAGTGTTGGTTCCCAATACTCAATCATGGCTTGTTTTATACCTTCCAAGTTTTCAGGCTCATCTACTAACAACCAAGCGATCCGAACATCGGACATCGCCGCGAGATGACTGTATTGACTATTGGCAATCCACTTTTGATTTAGATTGAGTGTGGAATCTATATACAGTATTTTGTTGTCTGCCCCTATGCAGAAGTAGACTGCTGGCACTGCTGGAAGTGTCGCCCGATTTCCTAATGAGACAGATGGTAGTGAGAGAGGATCAATCCCACCTGGGGGTGGTAATGGTTGTGTTGTACTGTTCATCTCACAGTTGGTAGTAGACTAAATTGTTCTAGTAAACTTTACTAGAACATTATAGGATAGGCGCAAATTCCTTAATCCTTAAGAGGATATTTGTTCATAAAACTGCTAACTGTCAACATTAGCCAACTGGACAACTTATAAATCGCCATTTGGTCTAGCTGTTTTTAGATCAAGTCTTGTTAGGTTAACTGCTAAGGCAATCAGCTTTGAGTACCTATGGCTACCAAAACACTGACCAAACCTAAGCAAAGACAAAATTCTCAAAATCGCTCATGGGAAAACCTGACAGATCGCCGCAAACTCCGCCATATTGAAAACACATTGGATAAAGCGATCGCATCCTCAATTCAGGATGATTCTATCCAGTCCCACGAAGACTTTAAAGCCTATGTAGAAAACTACAGCCAGGAATCGGGTAAAGCCCCCATCACAGTAGAACTCTGTGTAGGAGGTGGAGATGATGACGAGATTAGAGGCTATCGCTTCTACCTCACCAATGATCCCAACCACAGAACCAGTGGCAAATACCTGATTAAAAACCTCGAAGGAATTACCAGCAAAGATGAAAACTACTTCACCCCTTCTAACATTGCTGAAATTTGCGGTTTTGCTGAAACAGAACTAGACGATCTCGATGATGAATTAGAAGATGACCTGCTCGATTTAGATGAAGAAAATGAAGAAATAGATGATACAAACGACGAACTAGACGACCTATTAAATGACGATTTAAACACCAAACTTGATGACCTAGATGACTTAGATGAAGAAGACGAACCATCTGTTAGTCGTGTTAGCGCAGCCCAAACTAAAACTCAAGCCAAAACTTCAACTAAAACCCAAAGTAAGTCTCAGCCTAAAACACAACCTAAAACTCAGGACAGAGCTAAGACCAATAAAACTGCTGCCAAAAACTCCAAATCCAGAGAGCCTCTAGACGAAGCTTCGCGTTTAAGTGCCACAGCTGCCACCAATGGGCGAGAAGTGAATGGGGTGAATTTGGCAGGCTTAACAGGTCAACTGGCATCTCTGGGAATTGCGGTGGGACAAGGAGTTTTGGAACAGCTAACAGCCGAGGCTGATGAAAAGCGGCTGGAACGAATTTTCAAAGAACTCCAACAGCAGAATGACCGCGTAGATAACATAGCCAGTCGCTTGCAAGAAGCAAAGCCGGACTCACCAGAGTCTCAAAAGTCTCAAGATTTTCAAACTGTATCTGAAGAATCAGCCACAGACAATCCACTGGCTGTAGCTGCTACCAAAATCGGCTCGAAAGTAGATAATCTTGCTTCCCAACTAGACCCCAAATACCAATCTCAACCATTTGAATTAAATAAGGATGCCAGTGTCAGCGAACAGCTTGACCAAATTGAAGCCTACCTGAAAGTTCTTTCCAAGCGACTTGACCGTTTAGAAATGGTAGTTAGCCGATTGGAAAAACAGATGGTAACGCCACAAAATAATTCTACTGTTGTCGAGTCAGAAACTGATGCAGATATTGTCCAACCTAACTCTGCTAACCAGCCACCAGCAGACGTTGACATTTTAGAACATCTGACGAAACGCCAAGCACAGCAACAACAAGCTGCCTGTGCTGATGCTTTAGTGGGGTTTGCCAAAGTTGCTGGTGAGTTATTTGACCAATCTCCCCAAGCAGGTATCCCCATTTCCAGTAATAAAACCTTATGGGTAGAAGCACAAGACAAACAAGTAGCGATCGCTTTAGAAAATACCCAAGGTGAAACACTCTTTGCTGGTACTCGTACTCAGGGACAGTGGGCGATCGCTGAAGACAATCTCAGCCCTGATGAAAAGACTGGCATTTGCAAACTGCCACAGTCGAAAGAAGAATACGCCCTCAAAGCCAGTACCCAAGCATTGATTCAAAAATTTCAAGAACAACTACCTAACCGATTTAACAGCAACGATGAACCGACATTCACCTGGACTGAAAAGGGCAAAGTCAAGTACGAGTTTGAAGTAGTAAAACTGCCCAATGATACACGGCTACTTCAAGGATTTAACCCTAATCGTAACGATGAACAAGTGCTTGATGCCGTTTTAGTACCAGGGCAGCCCCCAGAGATTTTGCAGTGCAGCATCCCCCTGCATGAGATAGAAACGCTACTGGACAATCAGCAATCAACTCGCTCTACCCAAGCCCCGGCTGATAAAGATACTGCAAGGCAACGCCAGAAACAAACTCAAAGAAAAGCCAGCAAACCAGAAATGCAAGTTTAATTCTACAAACGAGAAGAGAAAAATGAACAACACAAAATCTCACATTTCTCAGTTAAAACTGCTGTCATCTCGGAAATTTTCAACCAACTTGAGAAACCTGAAAATCAACCGCACAGACTTACTTTTCATTTTACTATGTCTTGCGATTGGAATTTATTTGTTAGCTACCAAACCCATATTCGTCACTATTTTGGGATGTGCCACCATTGTTTTCTTGAGTATTGGGTACGTAATTCGGACAGTACCAATTCTAGAAAAGTATTTAGGTAGAAAAATTCGCTTTTGGCATATTGTTGCCGCCATTATCACTGTTACCGCTTTACTCGATACCTTTACAACTCCAGCCCAAGCTATTTTCTTAAGCGGGTTGGAAAGCTTCTTCAACAATCTAGCCCAACAAAGTTCCCAAGCCGGAGGCGGTTCCACTGGCACTTTGGATGCCAACGTTGTTGGTTTAACATTTAACCTCATCCGAGGTGCATTCTTGCTGCTGGTTGCTGCTGCTTCTCTATTTGCCTATAACCAAGCACAGCAAGGTAACGACTGGCGACCAATTGTTACTCAAGTCGGTCTAGCATTCTCCATCGTAATTGCCATTGATGTCATCACTTTCATATTTGTCGGTAATGGCACAGGAACAACAGCCATTAGGTAAACCCAACTTGAATTTTATACCCATTAAATAAGAATTCAGAAGTCAGAAAACATTCGTCAGAATTCATCAGTGGGGGATGAGCATAGTTGATCTAGAAAACTTTGAGAGGTTATTGACAAGAATGAAAGTCCTATTCTCCCCCTTATCTTCACTTGTCACTTCTTGGTTGACTGACTACTAATGCAGCACCAGAGAATTATACAAATATGGCACAAGACAATCGAGAATTCATCAAAGTCAATCGGATTCTAGGCAAGCAAGCCAGCATTGGGCCAATTCCAGCTGAACAGCTACTTCCTTGGATTGCCATCATTGTAGTTTGCTATGTTCTCACCAATGGTTTACTCAGTTTGGGTATGGGTTGGTTCTTTGCTACCTCATTCTGGCTAATTATCAGTTGGTGGATTCTCACAGGCAAACAGCCCCATCAGTTTTTAGATCGATGGCGTAATCCACCGGGAACAGAGTGGTGCAATAGTAACAGCATTTACATCTCACCGATTCCCGAATATCGGCCCTGGTGGGTGCGTCGGCGTTACGCAGACTCGCAAGTACAAATTCGATTCAAGCCGCTGATTGTACCGAATCAATATGGAGGCAAAAGTAAGCTCATGCCTTTCCAAAATGAGGTAAACATCTGCTGTATTGCAGAAATTAAGAAAGATGATCGTGAAGTGGCTGCCCTGTTATTAGATAAAGGCAACTCTCAGTATCAACTCGTGTTTGGGTTTCGCATCGCTGGACTGCATGACATGCTGCATGAAAATGAAGTCAGCGAATTTGCCCACTCTATCGAAGAGGGTTTGAAAGAACTACCTCCCGGTGAAAAAATTACTTTTTGTACAGGCTGTTATAGTGATGATACTGAGTCATATCCCCTACAGACAGGCTCTACCAAGCGAGTACCGCACAAACGCCAAACCCCACTTACTGCCTTAGCAGACGATTGCCACTTGAAACCAGTTTCTGTGCTGCTTCGCAACGAGCAATTGCGGGTGGAACAACTCAAGGAAGCAGGTTCTCGCCAAATCTGGAATCAAATTGCCTTCTGTACTTGGACGAGCGATGATGAAGCTGGTTCACAGCAAAAGGATTTTGTGGGTGGACTGATTGAAAAATGTAGAAAATTCGGCTCTTGGGCAGTTGAACTGATTACAGGGAACAAACGCATTTACCAAGAGGAGTTTTTCAAAAAGCTTTTACTGCAAGGGTTTCAGCAAGGATTCATTCAGTGGGAATTGCTGCTCAATACTAAAATTGGCTTAGAAGTAACACCTTGCAATGCTACAGATTTGTGGCAGTGGCTTTGGAATCGATTTAATGAGGGTGCAGCACCTCCTATTCCCCAAGTCATTACACTGAAGGAGACTGAGACGGGACTGGAGTTAACAGAAACCCTAACCACCGATAAACACATTTGTACATTACTGATTGAAGGACAACAGGGACGCTCTGCCTGTCCCGAACATCGGGGAGATAATGACCGAGTTTACCTGACAGGTAAAAGTAAGGTTTGTGGAGTCATGGTTGTAACAGATCCCCCCGTCGGTTGGTCTAATGCCCAAGAGCAGCTAAAGTGGGTCTGGAAAATCCTTGCTTCCAGCTACGTTCACGATACAGAAGCTTGGATTGAAATCAGCCGCAGCAATGACTTCTTAATCCAAGACAACCTGGCGCGTCAGGCAAAACAATCCAAAACAGCCCGCACTTTAGCCATAACCAAAGGACAAGGACGGGACGTTGGAGCGGAAATCAAACAGGAGGAATCCTTTGAAGCCCAACGACGACTTTATGAAGGGACGAAAGCATTGCACTGTGCGCCTGTATTTCTAGTTTACCGCCACAGTGCCCAAGAGTTAACCCACGCTTGCAACTTATTGGCTAACAGTTTTGAGACTGCTAAAGTAATTCGAGAGCGTAATATTGCTTGGGAAATTTGGCTGCAAACCCTGCCGATTACCTGCAAATGGTTGCTGCACGGAGGTAATCTCAGCGAACGCAGAATAACTTTAGATACTCATACTGTAGCCGGGATTATGCCCCTAACTGTCCCCAAGGACATCGATAAACAAGGTGTAGAATTCCTTACCAGTCGTGGTGGCAAGCCTATTTATGTTGACTTATTTCACCAGCAGATTGGACGCGCTCTAGTTACAGGTACTTCCGGTTCAGGAAAGAGTGTTTTGGGATGGCGCTTTGCTCTAGAGGCATTAGCGAACAATATTCCCGTTGTTGGTATGGACATCTCTGCCAGTGGTAACAGCACTTTCAAGACGGCGATTGGGCTTTTGGGCGAACAAGGAGCATATTACGATATTTCCAGTGGCAGCAGTAACCTACTGGAACCGCCAGATTTGCGACGGTTCGACAAGTCAGAACGGGAACGGCGCATGGAATCTTGGAAGGACTTTATTCGCAAAGCATTAACAGCGATCGCAATGGGTAAAGTTGAAAACCCCCATCTAGCTCAACGGGTTGATGCTTTACTGGTGAAAGCTTTGGACGTATTTTTAAAAGACGCAGAAATTATTACTCGCTATAACCGAGCCTTTGAGATGGGCTGGCTTTCACCAGAATGGCAGCAGATACCCACGCTACCAGATTTCGTCAAGTTCTGCACTAGAGAACGTCTCAATCTGAGATCCTTTGAAGAGATTGACCGACAGGCACTTAACCAAATCCAAAATCAGGTTAGCGCTTTACTAGCATCTAGGTTGGGGAAAGCGATCGCTCGTCCCAGCACTTTTTCCCCATTACCGGCGATTAAATTCTTTGCCCTCAGTGGATTGAGTAACGAACAGGATGCTTACTTGATGGCAATTAACGCCCATAGTGCTTGTATCCGTAATGCACTATCCCATCCTAAGAGTTTGTTTATTGGCGATGAGCTTTCCGTATTATTACGTAAAGATGGCTTTGCCCAGATTATAGGCGAAACCTGTGCCACGGGAAGAAAAGAAGGCATTGCTGTTCTGCTGATGTCCCAAGACCCGGATACCATTTGCGAGTGTTCGACAGGCGCTCAAATTATGCAGAACATGACCTACCGGATTACCGGACGTATTACCAGTAGCGGTATTGCTTCTTTCCAACAGTATCTGGGCTATCCCGTCAATATCATCAGTCAAAATGCGACTGAAGCATTTTTGCCCCGTACCAGCGACCTTTATTCCTGCTGGCTAGTAGAAACAGGTGGTAGATTCTGGCGTACCCGCTTTTACCCTGGAGAGATGATGCTGGCCAGTGTTGCCAATAACCAGGATGAACGGGAAGCACGAGAACGGGTGATGGCTCAATATCCAGATACCGCTAAAGGCAACCTGTTAGGACTGAGAGCGTTTACCGATGCTTACATTCCAGCTTTGAAGGAAAACAGAGGCTTTAAGCATATTGGTCGAGAGATACATCAAACCTCAGCATTGCGTGATTGGGTAAGTCCTGCGGACAGGCCCCACCAAAGTGGAGCATCTCTGCAACAAGAAGGCGATCGCCAAGAGAATAACGATGGCCAACAGGCTGAAAGTAGCCTGATTGCAAGTTGATATATCTAAAAACTGCATTAAGGAAGGTGAATCATGAAATCTAAACTTACCTTTATCAGATTGATAGCACTGATTTTAATTTTTGAACTTGGTTCTATCGCCAGTCCAGCCCTTGCTCGCACTCAAGACAACGGTCGAGATCCGGTAGCTGCTGCTGTTAGTAATAAAACTACTGGTAGTAGTATTTTCACCTCAGACACAGCATCTCAAATCAGTGATTTTGTGGGAGATGTCAAAAATTTCGCTCAAAATGACCTATTTAATCCTTTTGGCAATTTGCTCAATTCTGCCTTGGGTGCAATTCAAATTCCAGATTTAAACAAAGTTTTGGCAGGAATCATGAACGGTTCAGCCAACAACGATCCTGGTGCCGTGCTGTCTGAAATTTTGGAGAACAAAACCAATGGTCAAAGCTCTTATGGTATCCGTGAAGACCTTGGTAAATATGCTACTAGAACAGTTGCCACAGAGATCGCTAATCAGGCTACTTTGAGCCAAACAGCCCAAAGTCAGATGGCTCAAATTAAGCAAGCTACTCAACAAGATACTCAAGAAAGCGTCAGCTTGGGTGAGGAATCCCAAAGTTTAGATGTCACCCAACAGATTTTGCAAAACCTATCCCAACAGACTGCCATTACCAGTCGCGTCAACGAGCGAATGCTTCAAGAAGCCCAGCAAGCACGCATTGACAGGGCATTGAGTAACACCTTAACCGCTCAAACAGCCAAGGAACTTTCAGCCATCAATACTGCCGATCGCCGTAAAAGTGTTGCCGCAGGCAATGCTGCCACTCAACAGGCGGGCTTATTGATCATGCCTGGTGGCATTACCCTTGGTTCTGACAAGCAGTAGCTTTGATTTCAACACTCATGATGCACATTATTGCTCAATCATTTCCAGTAACAGGCGGAGAATCCGATGCCCTAGAAATTATCTCCAGTTCTTTAGAACTTTCTCGCGCCACAGTTGAGTCGTGGAATACCGTCTGGCTAGTTACTTTAGATCCGCTCGGTTCGGCATTATGGATTGGCTTGATTAAATTGGGCATCACCTTGGGAGCCGCCAGCATATTATTTGTGGCGCTAACCACTGGTAAGGAAATCATTGAAAAGCAATCATGGTCAGAACTGGCATCAATCTTTGTTTGGCCCTTCGTGATTATGATTTTCTTGGGGGCCAACGGCAATATGCTGGCGAAGACAATTACTGTTATCCGAGGCTTCGCTTACAACCAAGTGCAAAGCGTTCTTCAACTTCAAGTTGGTGAACTAACATTTCGAGATGCTATTACCAATGTGGCAATTAGCAGTATCGCTAGACAACAGTTAGAAAACCTCTATAGCGAATGTCAAGGAAAAGTCGGTACAGAGTTAGTTGAATGCTGGAACTCAAAGCAAGCCCAGGCACAGGCAATTGTTACCAAAGCTGAAGAGCAAGCTAAATCTCCACTCCAACCACTACGAGATTTTGGTAGTTTTCTTTGGAATAGAACTTTGCCTGGTCAAATTGGTACTGCTGTTCAGTTTGCCAACGATCCAGGTAGTGTGTTTCGAGATACTGCCATCCCCATCATTCGTTTTATCCTGTATGCCCTGCAATGGGGCTTTGTAAATATTTTGGAAGCTGCTCTGTTGCTAACAGCATTATTTGCACCGATCGCAGTTGGTTTATCTTTGCTGCCATTACAAGGTCGTCCTATTTGGGCGTGGCTGACAGGGTTTATTTCCTTGTTTGGTGTTCAACTTGGTTACAACATTTTAGTAGGTTTAGCAGCCGTCGTGCTGGTAAAGTCTGGTGCTGAATTAGCATCTGATGTCGCATTTTTATGTTTCCTAAGCATTTTTGCACCAGTTTTGGCGGTATTAATAGCTGGAGGTGGGGGAATGGCGATTTATAACGGCATTTCTGCCAATGTCAAAGGCTTAATCGATATTTTTAGCAGTGCCATTGGAACTGCTACCAGTATTGCTCTACTCCGCAGGGGGTAATACCAATTTTGGATTTTAGATTTTGGATTTTGCGGAAAGTCCCCAGTCCCTAGTCCCTATTTTCAAGACAGGCATCAGAACTTTCCAAGACGAATTAAAAACCTTTAACACAAGGCTGTTCGGTGGATTTTCAAATAATACTACTTATGCCAATTTGGTATGACTCTGCAAATTAAACGACTTCAAGCTCCATTGCTTCCAGAAGCCAAAAACCTCCTAGCTGTTTGCTTTATCTGCCTAACTGCATTTAACGGTCTGATATTTTTGTTGACTCTATTCACCGCTTTCAGGGTCAATAAAATCGCCGATCGCAAGACGACTTTTGCCCAGTTGGTAAATGGTGAGACAATCTACATTTCCGAGCAAGATCGTAACTGGCGTTATCCAGCTGTAATTCAAAAGGTAGTTAGTGATTGGACAACCCTAACATTTAACTGGGATGACAAACTCACTGGTACTAATCAACCAGACCAAGGCATTCAAGTTGGTAGAAATGGGCGGATTCCCACAAATACTTGGTTTGCTTCCCTGCTGCTAGAACCGGAATTTGCCAAAGCTTCTCTACCGAAGATTGCCGAATTAGTTCCTACAAGCTTCTTTTCAGGTCAGCTGCGTAGCACCACTATTATTTCCTATCTGTCAGAACCAAGAGCAGTACGACCTGGGGAATGGGAAATAGACATGATTGCTACCCGTATCTTAGTTGACCGAACTACTGGTAGAGATGAACGTATTCCTTTTAACCGCACCTTTACCGTCCAAGCAGTGGAGATTCCCCAATCTCCTTTAGGTAAAGATGCCCCCCTGGTAGAACAGAAAATTTATGAAGTGCGATCGTCTGGACTGCAAATTACCAAGATGGTTGAGTTCAATTCTCAGCAACGACGCTAAAGGAAAAGGGTAGAATTATGAGCAATTCAAATCAAAACCATGAATTTGACTACCTAAATCAAAACTCTGGTGATTCTTCGCCGGAATTCAACAGTACTAACGGCAATCATCGCTCTAACCAAGCCACTTTGGTTGCTGATGATGATATCAGCCCTGAAGAGGAGCAGTTGTTGGCAGGTTATAACCCTACTGCAAATCACCTCATTTCCGAAGAATATCGCTTGAAACAAGATGCAGAAGGAGCGGTAGAGCGACCGTTAGCAGAAAAACCTAGTGTTCGACTAGGTTCAGTAGTTGCCTTAGTGGGAATAGTTATTGGCTCTGTAGCACTGATCTGGTTTGGATTTCTCCAACCGAAACCTCCTGTCAAACAAGTAGTCCAAACCCCTACTACATCTCCAAAAGGCGAACCAGTTTTAGATGAATCTGCCGAACTGAAAAGCAGATTAGCGTTTCAAGACCAACGGCAACAACTTAAAGTGGAACCTGTTGCTGCTAAATCCCCAAGTCCAACCCTACAAAATAAACCCAAACCAAGGCCATCTCAACCTCAAGAGACTTTTTCACCGCGCACAACTCCTACATCACGCATAACACCAATAACTCCTGTAAGAATTTCTCAACCTGCGCCCCCAGTAGTGCGGTATATTTCTCCAAATCCTGTCAGTTATCAAGCTTCATCACCAATACGACAGCCTGAAAGTAATGTCGATCCTTTCCAGCAGTGGAGCCAACTAGCTAGTCTAGGACAGTCGCAAATCGGTAACTCTAAAGCAGCTGAAACTCAGTCAGAAGTTGCTGTGAACACTCAAACTCCAACAGGCTTGAAACCAACAGCTAGGGCATCCATTTCCACTCCCGAAGACCCTGGTATTCAAACAGTTTTAATTGGCTCCAAAAGCACTAACAGTAAAACTGATAACTTAACTCCAGGAATGGTAGGTATCCTCAATCGCACCCCTGTAGCTCTAGCCAATCTCAATGTAAATGAAACTAAAGAAGTAGCACTGAGTACATCTGCTCCAGGTAGAATTATCATGCCGATGATTTGGGATCAGGGAGGGAATAATCCCAGCGATCGCTTTGCTATCGAGTTAACCAAACCTCTCACAGCTACAGATGGCACGGTGGCACTCCCCGCTGGTACTGTTTTAGTAACGAAAACAGTGGCAGTAGGTAAAAAGAATAACTTGGTATCTGCTAGTGCGATCGCGCTTATTTACCCTGACTCCCAAGGCACAGTCAAACAGGAAACTATTCCGGCTGAGACTTTGTTAATTCGCGGTCGAGGACAGCAACCATTAATTGCTAAAAAGCTGAATGATGTGGGGACAGATATTGCCCAACAAGATTTGTTAGTTGGATTACTCAGTAGTTTGGGTAAGGTGGGAAGCATAGTGAATCAGCCCCGCACTCAATCTAGCACTGTTGTTTCTAGTGGCACTTTTAATCAAAGTACTATTACTAGTAACTCTAATCCTCAGATTTGGGCGGCGGCGTTGGAAGGCTTTTTTAGTCCAGTCAGTGAACGTCTGTCTAGACGCTCTGACCAAGCAGTACAGGAATTACTAGAACGTCCAAATATCCAGTTTTTACCTGAAGGTACAGAAGTCTCGGTTGTCGTCAATAGTTTTTTGAAAGTTGAACGATGAAACAATTTGCTACTCTTATCATCGGCACTAGCACATTACTGCTCAGTGTGACAGCACCTGTTGTACAGGCACAAGCACAAACTCCTGCATATCGCTTGATTGAACGGGATATGGCTGCAAGCAATAGGATTCAGGTTCAAATTACTCCAGGACGTGCTACGCCTATTAGCTTCACTCAAACCGACGAGGCGATCGCCTACATTTTGGTAGCAGATCCTTCACGACTGGTCTACACCACAGATACAGATTTAAAAAGCGGACGCGCTACAACCATTTTTCTGAGGGCAATCCAACCGCTAAAGTTTCCAGGGGCTACCACTACTGCCATTACTAACTTACTTGTCCAAACTGTAGACAAAACGGGACAAAAACGACTCTACAACTTCGATATCGTTCCAGTGCGTAGAAACACTGGGTATGTTGGTATTCAGATTGCCAATGCGTTCGTCGTACCCCTACAGGGAAGCAAGCTACCAGAAGACGTTGCCGTTGGCGGAGCCTCTCGTAGAGAAGGCATCGCCTTCGGCACTGCACGTAGACGCGGAACGGCTTCTGAAAGTACCGCAATCGCTGGACAACAGACACTATTAATAGATAAAAATCGCAGAGCGAGAGTAGATGATATTGAAACCGGGCTGAGAATTGCTATTAATCGGGGTTACACCAACAAAAGCGATCCAGTTGTTCCTAAAGTGCAGCAAATTTTATCTTTGTTGCGAAATAGCAGAGTAACAATCCCAGAAGCAGCTGCATCTGTTGGTGTTCCAGTTGAGGTTATTTCTGAATTAGGAAGAATCGCCTTAAATGACCGCCTACTCAGACTAGGACAGCAACGCGAGAGGTGATGCACTGGTTAAAATAGAAAGGAAGTTAACAACTCTTAAATAGTTGACAATAGTGTTAACAAGCCGCTAAAAACCACAATATTAGTACGTATCTTTGTGAGAGTGCTAAATTGATTTTGTCTGTGAGTTGTCAATTCGCTACGAACTTATGCAAAGCTGTACTTAGTCCCGTTTCCAGTCTATGCGATCGCACTTTGTTGGCGAGTTGCTAAATCGCTCAAATCTTTGTATGTTCAGCCTTTGCGGAAATGTCATCAAAATCCCATTAACCGACATTTTCCCCAACAGCCAGCAACGTTTTTGACACTGCGATATTGAAAACGCTCATCAAGTCTTAGCGCATAGCTTTCAAAATTACTGCTTAGAGAGAAGGCGTGTGTTCCGGGTCTGGTAACTCTGGTAACTCAATCCCTCGGCTTTGCAATGCTTCGACTATCTGAGATACAGATTTATTTCCCAGCTTTTTCAGCGTTCGCAAGCCTGTGACACCATATTTATTTAAATCTTCTATTGTGTTAACTTGTGCATCTTTAAGCGCCGTATAAGTATTTCTTTTCAAATTCAATGACTCAATACTCTTTTCATCAACAACGCAAAAAGGTTTATTATCACCATTTATTTCCTCTATGGGATGTACATTAGTGTTGGCAACCTCTACAAGCTGATTATCCGGCGAGATTGAGTCTACGTTTTGAGGGAAGCTAATTTGGTCAACACTGTCTACATTGGCATCAACAACGCAAAAAGGCTTATTGTCCTCAAGTATTTCTAGAACTCTATCTATTTTTGCTAGTTGCTCATAAACAGTATTTACACTCACAGTCGGTTCTACACCAGCATCAACAGAGGTTAACCAGTCATTTTTGATTAGGTTGGATAACTCTGACTTTATATGGTTAGGCTTTAATCTGCCTTCTGTAATTAACTTTTCGACAACAGAATGTGGCACACGGAAGCTTACAATAGGCGATTCCTTGGTTTTTTTGCCCATATCTTTCCACATTGTCAACAGCGTACACAGTAAATATATCATTGTGTATACACTGTTGACAATATGGACAAATCATCAAAGTCAACCCAGAACTATGCAAATTTTCTTGTGTATGTTTCAGTACCTAAAACTTTTTATTTAAAAGAATACTAGCAAGCCAGGGGTAATCAAGTGTAACAATTATTCAGTTACGTCAAACTCATCACTTATTAGCGTCTTAAAGCTCTGTGTTAACTGCTGCCAGAGTAACTCAATTTCCTCATAGCACTCCTGTGAAGAAATTTTTCCCACAGTCTGTAGATTAGAAAGATAACAGACACGTTGAGAAAATTCTTGAAGATTAGCATTGAATAAAAAACTTTGAGGCGTATACTTACCAAGATATCGATAGCGCTGGTAGAGAAAATTGTTATTGTCTATCTGATTATCGTTATCCATATTAAAAAAATCTTCTTAATACAAATCTAGACTTAGTTATTTCACGTTGCTTTTACATTTACATATAGTATTAAAATTACCTTTTTGGTTAATATATTAGTTTTACTTATCTTAAATTTCTTATTTATTGAAAAATGTATCAAATAATACAGGTCTAGTATCAATCAAGTTTTTAACACCTCAATGATCTGATCCACGAGTTCCATTGGCTCAATTGGCTTGGTAATAAAAAGTTGAAACCCTGCTTTTAAAATACGTTGCTCATTTTTGGCTTCAGCAAAAGCAGTGAGAGCGATCGCTGGAATTTGTCCCCCTTGCTTTATAGTGCGGGAGCGAATCTGACGAATCAAGGTAAAGCCATCCTCATCTGGCATACTGATATCACTAATCAGTAGAGCGGGCGATTGCTGTTCTAAAAGTGCCAATGCTTCTTTTACTGATGCTGCCACTAATACATCTGCCCCGGCGCTCTGAAGAACAGTCTGCATTAACATCCGAGCATCTGCATCGTCATCCACAACCAGAATGCACAAGTTCTGCAACTGGGCAATTTTCTGATTGCCATGCAGCAATTCTCCTACTACTAGTTCCTCATTACTCAACTGCTTTGTCATTGTCACGATAGGTAGCCTCACCGTGAACGTCGAACCCTTGCCGAATCCTGCACTGGCTGCTGTGATATTGCCATTGTGGAGTTCTACAATTGTGAGAGCGATCGCAAGTCCTAGCCCTAATCCACCAGCAGAACGAGTAGTGGAAGCGTCACGCTGACTAAACCGTTCAAAGACGAATGGTATAAATTCTGCTTCTATGCCCCTCCCTCGATCAATAACAGTAATCTGAGCTTGAGACTCAACTTGTTCCAACCTGACCTCTACACTTTGATTCTTGGAACTAAACTTGATTGCATTTGAAAGCAAATTCCAAACTACTTGTTGTAAACGAATGGCATCACCTAAAACATTGGACACAGCAGTATCAAGATGTAACTGAATTTGAATGCCCTTTGTTTCGGCTGACAATCGAATAGTATCTGCTGCTAAACGAATTACACTTGCTAAGTCAACAGGTTCGATTTCCAAATTCATCTCGCCCTTCTGCATCCTAGCCAGATCCAACAAATCGTCAATTAAGCGAACTTGTAGACGGGCATTCCGCTCAATCGTTTCCAGTCCCTCAATTTTCAGTGCTTCATCCATCTCAGATTCAGTTAGCAATAGTTGCGCCCAGCCGTGGAGATTATGCATGGGAGTACGTAACTCATGAGACAAGACAGCGACGAATTCATCCTTTACTCGATTTATTTCTGCCAGTTCCTCAGTCTTTTGTCTGAGTTCTTCCTCTACGCGCTTTTGTTCAGTGATATCAATGCCAATTAAAAATGCAGCTCTGTTTTGGTCATATTTTTGAGCCACAATTAAATAGCTACGATCTGCGCTTATCGATTTCAACTCATATAATGCTTCAGATTGATCTCCAGCAAAGAAATTTTGCACGAACTCACGAAACCCATTACCGTTAGCTAAGAAACCAATATCCTGACCAACAAAAGCTTCGGGAGGCAAATTAAAACTATCAGCTAAGTGCTTGTTGACACCTAGATAGCACAAATCAGAACTGACCCAAGATACAATTCCAGGTACAGCCTCCAATACAGTCTGCAATTGATCTCTAGCAGCTTGCAATTTTCTTTCTGCCTGGTTGCGCTGGGTAATATCTAGAAATACACTTACACACCCCCGCACTTTTCCATCTTCATCAAATAAAGGGGCAGCATACTGCGAGAGATTAATTCTCATACCATCATCACGAACCACCTCAATCTCAGAATCCAGTATTTCCACACCATGAGTGGTAGCATATTGGGACTTAGACAAAATAGAGGAGTAAAAAGGGGTATAATTCTTTTTCAGCCTAGCTTTCACGTCAAAGTAAGCTCCCATGAAAGAGACAACTCCCGCCGCCATGCCTCCATGCTTTGAAAAATGGT
>NZ_JBWQXL010000079.1:0-16678 GCF_056620565.1 Nostoc sp. LEGE 12454 | reverse complement strand
AAACTTTGGTCATGGGTGGGGTAATGGATGGAAAAAGGAACTTCTACCCCACCTGGGATGATGCAATACAGGGGCATCTGAAAATATGCACTCAAGTTTTTAAGCTTTCAAATGACTAGAGTGAAGTTGGAATCTTCATAATGTGCCGTTTACTTGCTTACCTCGGTTCGCCTATTTCTTTGGAACATATTCTATATAAATCAGAACACTCACTCATCGTCCAGAGTTTCATTAGTGTGGGAGCAAACTGTGAGATTCAAATTGAGCAAATCTAGTATGAAAGAGGCTATTTCTCCAGCCTACGATAAATATCGCTCGAAAACTTTTGCGCTATTCCAAGATATGGACGAAGCCACATTCTTTAGTCAACCTCATTCTAACTTGATCTGCTATTTGCTGGTACTTGGGGCATATTGCCTATATCGAATCTTTATCGCTGCGAGAACATAGCACTTAGGCACTTACTTGCTACTATTTTAATGGGAAAATGCTGAAAAATAGCTTTAAAGCTTGAGCTATATTGCTCAAGCATGATTTTATTAACTATGGCTATGTGTTTCACTGATTGGAGTAAAGGTCTGCTATCAAAGTAACCTATTACGCCAAGCAAACGGAGGTTTCATGTCGATATCTAAAGCTGTTAACAGTAAGGTTACTTCTCAAAGCAGCGTTGAAAAACGCTTGCAAATAGAGCGTTTGATAGGAGCGACTCAAATAGTTGCACCTAGTGCTGGGAGTGATGTAGTCAAAGGATTAACTCAAACACCTAAATCTCTACCCCCTTGTTACTTTTATGATGACCGTGGTTCCGATCTGTTTGAGCAAATCTGCGATTTACCAGAATATTATCTCACACGCACAGAAACAACGATTTTACAGCAGTATGCTGTTGAAATTGCCAAGATAACTGGCGTTTGTGAATTGGTAGAACTTGGCAGTGGTAGTTCTAGTAAAACCCGCATTTTACTAGATGCCTACCAGCAACTAGGCTATCCTCTGCATTACCTGCCAATTGATGTATGTGCAGGTATGTTGGAAAGTAGTGCCAAGCAGTTATTAGAAGATTATCCTTTACTCCAAGTTTATGCACTAGCGGCAACCTATGAATTAGCCCTTGCAAAACTTCTACCGACGCAATTACCCAGTCGGATGATTTGTTTTATTGGTAGCAGTTTAGGTAATCTTACCCCTGATGAATGTGATGTGTTCTTCTCTCAAATTACCAATGCTCTACAAGCAGGTGAGTATTTTTTATTGGGGATAGATTTACGAAAGCCAAAACAGATTTTAGAACCAGCTTATAACGACAGCCAAGGAGTGACAGCTGCATTTAACCTCAATATGCTGGAACATTTAAATCAGCGGTTTGAGGGGAATTTTGACACCACTCAGTTTGAACACCAAGCATTTTACAATGAAAGCGAGCATCAAATAGAAATGCATTTACGCAGCTTGCGATCGCAAATTGTAGAATTACGCGCTCTCAATCTTAAGGTTAATTTTGCACTAGGTGAGACTATCCTCACCGAAATTTCCCGCAAATTTGACCTTGATATTATCAAACAGCAACTAACTGCACAAGGTTTATTACCTCTTCATGTGTGGAGAGATCCAAATCAATGGTTTGGCTTAATGCTCTGTCAGCTGCAAGCATAAAGCAAATCAGAGTATGCCTCATATATATAATGGTTCTCAGTTGAGTCCAATATATAGCTAACAAAAACAGCCCTTCCCTACAAGCATTAGAGAGTAAAACTCAAAGCCTCTCTCCTTTTAGGAGAGAGGTCAAAATGTATGAATGCAAATTTCGATCGACCCAAGCAAGTAAACTAAATGTTTAACCGCTAATTATTGCTGCATCGAAGGTGTGGGAAAAATTCTGCTGAATATAGGAACCCGTGGACGAGGTTTATTTGCTGTTATATTGGCATTAGTAGCAGAAGAGTTATTAGTTACCTCAGAAAGAAGAGGTGGTTTGCTATTAGTAGAATTGGTAAGATCGCTCAATTGGGTAGCCGAAGATGAACTTGAAGATATGGAAGTAACATTCTCAGGATTTTGACTGTTGGTTTTTACCGGAGTTTGAGCTTGAGATGGAGTAACGAGGAAAGTTGAACTTGTTCCTAATACCAGTACGAGCAAATGAGAAATATATTGTTGCATAGGGATTGGTAAAATGGGTTGATAAATATTCAAAGCTTAAAGAAGTTGTGTTTGTTCTCAGTTAGAAATAAAACTGCAATTTTCCCATAGAAATCATGACGCTGTTGTCCAATAAAGTTGAACACAGCGATTTCAAATGAACAGACTATTAATGCTTAGTACATTAATTCGCTAACAAGAATCTAATTTTCTCAATCAATAGGAAGCTAAACTCTCTTTTGTAAAAGAAACAGAGCAGTTATTTTAAGACTACTGAATCTGCCTGAAATAAAGTTAGCAAATAGATACACCTGGAATAATTGAGTTTTTTAATCAACTAAACCAGCACAACTTTTAATATTGTATTTATATTTAACTTTTTAATAGAAGAGGAATGTTACTGAAATTTAAAAAAAACTGATTTATCTAAAATCAACTCTCACTCGCGTATTTAACTAAATAAAGCAAAAAGTATATGAATTCTTAATAAAACCTAAGTTTGATAAGTAGTTTTTAGAACGCTTTGCTGCAATTAAAACAGAAATATAACAGCAGATTTGCACATTATCGATTACTCAATTAGAAGAATTAGCTAAGGCGCTGTTAGATTCCAACAGTCAAAGCGATTTAGTGAATTACTTAGAAAATATCTTTTTACCTTAACCTCATCAGGAAGATTAAGGGATACCTACGTAAGAGGAAAGGGGGCAAGAATTAGGGGAATTTTTGCATCTTGCTCCCCTTCTCCTTGCTCCCCTATCTCTTTAGTCTGAATTATCAAAAAGCGTTACAGCTTTGTCCCACACTCAGCGCAAAAATTGTGAGTGGGAGCATTTTTGGCATTGCAGTTGCTACAATACACTGGCTCTGCTGCTGCTTTTGGCGGTTGCTTCTGCAAGCCGACCATTTGAGCGTTGCTCTTACCAGGAGCTACCATTGGATAGCAGTTTTCGTCTCTGGTGACGTGGACATTTAAGATTACTGGGCCTTTGTGTGCTAGCATTTCGGCGATCGCATCTTTTAATTGACTGCGATCGCTGATTATCATGCCTTTAATGCCATAAGCTTTTCCCAATAACTCTACGTTTGGCATCCCTACTTCCATGTCGGAGCATGAGTAACGCTCACCATAGAAGGCTTGCTGCCACTGGCGCACCATCCCTTGCCAGCCGTTATTGAGAATTATTGTCTTGACATTTATGCCATACTGTGAAATTGTTCCTAGTTCCTGTAAACACATTTGGAAACTAGCATCACCGCTTATACAGATGACTTCTTCATCAGGAAACGCCACTTTCGCGCCCATAGCCGCAGGTAAGCCAAAACCCATTGTTCCCAAACCAGCACTAGAAATCCAGCGCCTTGGGCCATTCTTCAGGAATTGTGCTGCCCACATTTGATGTTGTCCGACATCTGTGGTGTAGAAAGCGTTGGGTGCTTGGCTATTGACTTCTACAATCACTTCTTGGGGTGAAATGCTGTCGGCATGATGCGGCACGATGAGAGGATACTCTTCGCGCCAACGGTTAATTAGATTCAGCCACTCTTGGTTTTGATTTGGTGTAGCCTTAATCCCTGCTTCTTTGCAGCGACGCAACAAGTCTACTAACACGTTCCGCACATCGCCGACGATGGGCACTTCAGGAATGCGGTTTTTGCCGACTTCTGCCGGATCGATGTCGATGTGAATTACTTTGGCGCGGGAGGCGAATTCGTCTAACTTGCCTGTAACGCGATCGTCAAATCTAGCGCCGACGCAAATCAGTAAGTCACAATCACTAACAGCGAAGTTAGCGTAAGCAGTGCCGTGCATCCCCAACATTCCCAAAGCTAGGGGATGATGTTCGTCAAAGGCACCGATCCCCATTAAGGTTGTGGTGACAGGGATATCGAATAATTCAGCTAGTTGTTTGATTTCTTCATGAGCACCAGCGGCGATCGCACCACCACCCACATACAATAGGGGACGGCGACTTTCAGTAATCAACTGAATCGCGGCATGAATCTGCCGGGGATTTCCCTTCACTGTGGGACGATAACCGCGTAACTTGACTGAACCTGGTTTTACAGGTACATAGTCAAATTCTTCTAAAGCCACATCTTTAGGGACATCAATCAAAACTGGCCCCGGACGCCCAGTGCTAGCGATGTGGAATGCTTCGGCGACAATTCGCGCCATATCTTTGGGATCGCGCACCACATAAGAGTGCTTCACAATTGGTAGGGTAATCCCGTAAATATCAGTTTCCTGAAACGCATCTGTACCAATCGACGGACGTGCTACCTGTCCTGTAACCACAATCATCGGGATTGAATCCATGTAGGCGGTGGCGATGCCTGTCACCAAGTTAGTTGCTCCTGGCCCAGAAGTACCAAAGCATACTCCTACTTTGCCTGTAGCACGGGCATAACCATCAGCAGCGTGGGCTGCGCCTTGCTCGTGTCTCACGAGAATGTGCTTCATAGCACCAGTTGCTTCCACCTTATATAGGTCATCGTAAATTGGTAGAATTGCCCCACCAGGATAACCAAAAATATAATCAACGCCGTGGCGATGAAGGCTGTCAAGGAGAGCAAAACCGCCAGATGCACGTTTGGGCACGACTGGCGGACTAGAAGCACGAGACTGTTTGTGATTCTCGATTTGTGGGAGACTAATTGGGGAAAGCGATCGCACGGTCAAACCTCAGACTATAGCTAAAGTTAATGCTGAATTCTGTAGTTAAGATTTCATTTTAATGGAAAAGTCCAATTAAATTCTGAGAATTTTATATATTAGATATAAAGCTAGATTATTAGCCTACATTAATTAAATTACGTCTTGCAAGACATTGCGAGTATTTTTCCAAGCCCAAACACCGACAACTACGACAACAATACTCATTGCTACCAGCACAAATCGCAAGCCCAGAGCATCAGTTAATGGCCCAGTAATCGCCAGAGGTAAGGCCAGAGCGATGTTGACTGCATGATTTTGAAAGCCAAATACTTTACCGTGCATGGTAGGTGGTGTTTGTTGTTGAATTAAAGTTTGCATGGGTACGCCAATTAGGGAAGCACCTACACCCAAAAATGCACAGAGTCCTAGCGCCAGTAATAAGTTGTGCGTAAAAGTGAACACCCCTAAAACTAGTGCTATCATCAAAAATCCAATTAAAGGTAGGGGCTTGTGATGCAATTTATCACCCCAGTGACCTAAAATCGCCGCACCAAAGACCATACCTACCCCTGCTGCTGCTAAGAAAAAGCCAAACTGTTTTTCTTTAAGACCAAACTCTTCGGCTAATTGAATTGTCAGCACTGTTAAGGCTGCAAACACACAATATAATGTTGTCAGTTGCAGCATGGCATTCAATATCAAACGGTTTTTCTTGAGATAGCGCAAGCTCTCAGTGAATTCAACCCAAGGGTTATTTGATGCTTGATGCTCTTTTGAGAGTTTGGGTTCTTTAAACTTAATTGGCTGCATGATCGCAGCTGATAATATGTATAATCCACCAACTACAATCTCTTGACCGTATTCTGCTCCCATCAAGCTTTTCGCCAAACTCAAAATTGGCTCTCCTATTGCAAAACCAACAATTAAAGCTCCCATCATCGTGCTGCTAAACAGCGCATTGGCTGCCAACAAATTCTCTCGCTTCACCAACAAGGGAATCGCTGCTTGTTCAGCTGGTGCAAAAAACTGCGTCACTGTGGAAATGGCAAAAGTCAGGATTAACAGAATCAGGAACTCTCGCGGTAACAAGGGAAGACACAGGGTCATTATTCCCCGCACGACATCTGAGCCGACCATAATCAGCTTTTTTGGCAAGCGGTCAACAAAGATACCACCGGCAGAGCCGAACAAAATTGCTGGTATTGTAAACGATAGCATCAAGGTTGAGTACATCGAGTTTTGTGCCAACCCAGGAAGCGGTGAGTAGTTCTCTAACAGAGCAATCATTAAAACAAAGAAGACCTTATCTGCTAACTGGGATACCACTTGCCCAATCCACAGGAGCATAAAACCACGGTTTTTTAGCAGTGCGCTAAACCCGTTATTAACAGCAGCCGGTTCAGTTGGAAACATTTAGATACTTTTTTGGGTAGATGGGATATAGGGCATGGGGCATGGGGCATGGGGTATAGTTTTTCTTGACTGTCACCTGTAACCTTTTCCCTTCATCACTCCTCACTCCTAACTCCTGTTTGCTTACTCCATTGTCCGGATTAATTTGCTTCATAGTGCTTTAACAGCATAAGCAAAAACTCAGCTGCTGTCAGACGACCTTTGGGTGGAATAATCTCAATGGACGAATCTACCCAACAGCCTTGTACAGTTTGGGAAGATTTCCAAATGGACAAATGATCCACTGCTGGCTCTGCATAAAAGTTATTTTGCCCACAACCTAGCAAACACGAACTCCAATGAGTGAAATAATCATGACTCATCCTATGAATAGGGAAATTTCCCTGTAATGGTACTCCCCATCCATCTATAGCAATAAACGCTTTGACACGACCACCCAAGAGTTGCCACAAATGTGCTGCCCCTATTGCCCCGACTACGCCAGCACTAAAGCTAATAAATATAATTGGTGATTTTAGCCGATCGCCCAAGCGATCCCTGCGGCGATCTACGCTAACGCGCAAAAACTGCAAAATGTGAAATGCTGATAAAACCAAAAAATCTTTACCCGGATAAACCAGTATATTTGCGGGATTAGAAGTAATTGAGCCATTAGAAATATCTAACCATCCCGATACAAAAGATTGGGTGAAGTCTGGATCGTGGATTCCAGGGCAAATAATGATGCTCATTTGTCTGTGCGTGGCAGGTTCAAAATTATTAATAACTTAAACCTACTACAAGGGTCTATTAACTATTCACCTTTACTAAAATATAACGTGTAGATGAAGGGAGTATTTTAAGTAAAAAGTAGTAGTAAATAAAACTCATTAATCGTAAAATTACATAATTTAGTCTGAACTATTCAGATGCAGGAATGATGATTTGTATCATCCCTTAGTGCGATGGCGTACCCACCCGCCGAAGGCGATCGCTAATTTCAATTCCAAAGTCTGAATTTGCTTTGTTAAGCTAAACTACATCTAGCTTGCATATCTAAAATTTATATAACTTAATTTAATATCTCTGAACGCTCGATCTTGCCAATAAAACACCGATTTGGATGCCAATCATTCCTGCGATCGCACTGCCAACCAAATAAATTAGGAGCATTGTGATATCGCCCTTATCCAAGAAGTTTCTTGATTCCAAGCCATAGGTTGAAAAAGTAGTATATGCACCGCAGAAACCCGTTGTTGTCATCAGGCGAAGTTCCGGCGAGATGATCCGAATATTCTCGGCTGCTAAAGTTAAAATATAAGCAATCACTAAACAGCCAGTCACATTAATAAAGAATGTGCCGTAAAAGCCAAAATCTTTTCCAAAAATAGCTTTTGCAAATTCGGTAACATAAAAACGGCTCAATGCTCCAAAAACTGCCCCGATCGCCACAGCTAGGGAATAACGTCCTTTCACAAAATTCATTGTTTTTAACCTAAAAAAATTTACGTAGTTTTTTGTAAAGGTCTTTTTCAAATTTGCTCTCAAGTATATCCCAACCTTTTTTATTACTTGAGCAAATTACTTTACAAAAAGCTTGGCGATCGCAACTCCTAAAATCACCGCTCCCAAACCTAGAACTGCACTCCCCGCCCAATAAAAGACCGTCGCAGTCTTTTGTTTGCTACGCCATAGAGTCAGAGTATCAAAGCCATAGGTTGAAAATGTGGTGTAAGAACCTAAAAATCCAGTCCTAATTAGTAAATCCAGTTCTGATGGATAGCCTGTAATTCCTTTAGAAATTGTGAAAAAGAAACCCATCGCTAAACATCCAGTCAGATTAATGACAAATGTTCCATAAGGAAATTTTGTCCCCAATTTAGCTTTTGTCCATTCTGTGATGTAAAACCGAGACAGCGCTCCAGGAACTGCACCTACCGCAATTGAGAGAACATTAGTTAAATCTGCCACTATTTTTGTAACTCTCCGCGCTCAATGTTTGAATTGTTTTGCATGTAATCTATTTGAAAAGTCTCAGTTCAAAAAAATATTGAAATAAATCATACAAGACTGGCTCTACTATTTGCAATGAATATATGTAACACTCACGACTAAAGCTAATACATAAAGACGGAAAACAAGTAAGTCAGCGTAAATATTTGTAGTTAGGATAAAGTAAAATGCAGGAGATAGAAGGCAATAACGAAGAAAGTTTTAGCCTAATTTATCTTTATTTGCCCGATCTGGTTTTATTGTGCCGTTACTAATTTTTTAGGTCTACTAAATGCTTTTTTCAGCTAACCTGCTTTGTCTAGCAATTAGACTGCTAAAACGTGTTTTTTAATTACTCATTTAGCCTTTGAAATTTTTATATATTCCTAAATTCCCTTTCAAAAGAGGCAGTTTAGGGACTTCCAGTGAAAAAATATCCCAATTTAGGGTAGCACAGCTAGCTGTGCTACCCTACAAATAAACCTGTTCCTTGAATAATACTACAGTGATGAGTAAATTATGTCTTGGAAAGCTCGACAAGCTCGTGTAGCTCCAGACTTAAATTCCATTAATTAGAGTGTTTTTATATATGCAGTAACAATCAAAGTATGTCTTTTGATGTATTATTTTGATTTTCCCACCTATCATATCCCCCTGGATGGGATAATAAGTTACAAGTAAGGGAAGGGAAATGTGTAAGCTATTCCCTTATTTTATTCTCTGCACTCTGGTTATATTGAGGAACTAATTGTGGTTGCCACGCCGGAAAAAGTACAACATACCCACGAGCATCTATCAGGTAAAGACCGTGTAGCCGTATTGCTTATGGGCTACGGCGAAGTCGAAAGCTACGAAGATTTCGCCAACTATAACGAACAGGCTTTAAATCTGCTGACAGCAAAATTTGCACCAGTACCAACCTGGATTTATCCGCCTCTGGCAAAGCTTTTGGCCCTATTTGACCGCCATGAGTGGGGACACACACACCACGATTTTATCTCCCCACACAATGCCATCTTTGAACAGCAACGGGCTGGGATTGAGAAGAATTTACAAGAAAAATGGGGCGATAAGGTTCAAGTTTTCAAGGCTTTCAACTTCTGCGCCCCTTTCCTACCTAATCAAGTCTTGGCAGAAATCAAAAACCAAGGCTTTGAGAAGCTGCTAATTTACCCACTGCTGGTTGTTGATTCTATTTTTACCAGTGGTATTGCGATCGAGCAAGTTAATAATGCTCTCGTTGAGTTGACTGATGGTGAAGAACACTGGGTTAAAGCACAGCGCTACATTCCTTCTTTCTTCAACGAACCAGCCTACATCGATTTAATGGCTCATCTGGTTGAGGAAAAAATTGCTGAGTTAGCAGGTGCTTATCTACCTTCTCAAATCGGTATTGTCTTAATGAATCACGGCTGTCCCCACAAAGCTAAAGGCTTTACTTCTGGGATTGCCGAAAGTGAAGCAATGTACGATTTAGTTCGGGATAAGTTGATTAACCGCTATCCGTTAATCTCCGTGGGTTGGCTCAATCATGACACACCCTTAATTGATTGGACGCAGCCAAATGCAGAGCAAGCTGCAAATAACCTGATTCAGTTGGGTGCGAAAGTAGTGATCTTTATGCCAATTGGCTTTGCCACAGAAAACCACGAAACTCTATTGGATGTACACCATATCATCCATGCTTTGGAAAAACAGAATCCTGGCACGAACTACGTGCAAATGGCTTGCGTCAACGATCGCCCAGAATTTTTGGCAATGGTGGCGCAATGGGCTGATGCTCATATAGCAGAGTTGTTGTCAGAGCAACCTTTGGCAGTTAATCCCCAACTTGCTGGAGATGGCCATCATCACCACCATCATCATTAAGTTTTGAGTTGACGAGGGTGGGCAAAGCTAGACCCACCCTACAATTAATTCACGCCCCGCAGCTTGCGAGTGTTATCAACTAAACTTTGAGCAAATTGATCGAATCTTTGAGAGAGTTTCTCATCTACTAGTTTGCCTTCAGGACTGAATGCACCCCAAGCTTGTCCGATCGCAATTTGTTCAGGGATAGACCAACAATGCACCCATCTGGTAATTAACCGTAGTTCGTTTAGAGCGTTGCTATTAGATTGACCACCCAAAACACTAATAAATCCTGCTACTTTATCAGAGAGTTGATCGAAGCTCATTAAGTCCAGAGCATTTTTTAGGACACCACTAACCCCACCATGATACTCAGGTGTAGCTAAAATTAACCCATCAGCCTGACTAACTGTTTCTTGCAACCTCTGAACATCTGGATACTCTGGATACTCCTTTGCGCCAGTGCAAAATGGTAACTGCAACTGCCGTAAATCGAGAATTTCTACCTCTGCACCTACAGCTTCAACCCTTTGCGCTGCGACTTCTAAAGCAAGCTGGGTATAAGAGTTAGGTCTTAAACTACCACCAATGCCAATAATTTTCACCATAATTAACCCATAAACTATTAACTAGCTACTATCGTCAGATTTCTTAAAAAGCGGAATCGTTATGACTATGTTTATCTTAGCGATTTGTGCTGGAATGTGTCAAATTAATATCTACTGGGGATTGGGCACAAGAGGCAGGGGAGCAGCACTTCTCTACGAGAGGCTGCGCCAACGGCTACGCTCAGTGACCGAGGAGAAGTAGCAGTAAGTCTTTCCCCTCTGCCTCTTGTACCAAATGCCCAGTCTTAAGAGCTGCATACTAGATAACCCTTGCTCAACTGTAATAGCCTGAAGAAACTTGGGAATGCTTTTGTGAGGAAGTTAGACTAGATAAGAAAAGTGTAATTTCCAGTTATTACAATTTTTGATAGAAGAATAGGCATAAAACCAGCGCTTAACTTGTGCCAGCAGACAAAGGGTAATTATTATGACAAATTCGGGAAAAAAAGCATTGATAAAAAGGCAGTCCTCAAAGCGCGTTGCTTGGGTTGGTGCAATTGCTGCTAGTTTGGTTATGTTGCCAGGAATTTTCGGAAGTACTCCTGTCATGGCACAAAAAGCAGAAACCACCTCGCTAAATTATGGTGACTTGATCGAGAAAGTGAAGGCGGGAGAAGTCGAGAAAGTAGAGCTTGACGAAACCGAACAGCTAGCAAAGGTTTATCTTAAGGGACAAAAAGATAATACACCACCGCAACAGGTGAGACTTTTGGCGCAAAATACAGAGTTAGTCAACATTCTCAAAGACAAGAATGTTGATTTTGGCGAAGTTTCCTCTGCGAACAGTCGAGCTGCTGTTGGACTGTTGATTAATTTGATGTGGATTTTGCCACTGGTAGCTTTAATGCTATTGTTCCTCCGACGCTCTACTAATGCTTCTAGCCAAGCGATGAATTTCGGTAAATCCAAAGCTCGCTTCCAGATGGAGGCAAAAACTGGAGTGAAATTTGAAGATGTCGCCGGGGTTGAAGAAGCTAAAGAAGAACTCGAAGAAGTTGTGACTTTCCTGAAACAGCCGGAAAGATTTACCGCTGTAGGCGCACGTATTCCCAAAGGAGTGCTGTTAATTGGCCCTCCTGGTACTGGTAAAACTTTACTAGCAAAAGCGATCGCAGGTGAAGCCGGTGTCCCATTCTTCAGTATTTCCGGTTCAGAATTTGTGGAAATGTTCGTAGGTGTGGGTGCATCTCGCGTGCGCGATCTTTTCAAGAAAGCTAAAGATAATGCCCCTTGTCTAATATTTATCGATGAAATTGACGCAGTAGGCAGACAACGGGGTGCTGGGATCGGTGGTGGTAACGACGAGCGCGAACAAACCCTCAACCAACTGCTCACCGAAATGGATGGTTTTGAAGGTAACACAGGCATCATTATTATTGCTGCCACAAACCGCCCAGATGTTTTAGATACAGCCTTACTCAGACCGGGACGCTTTGACAGACAAGTAATGGTCGATCCACCCGATCTCAAAGGGCGACTAGAAATTTTGCAAGTCCACGCGCGGAATAAGAAAATCGATCCTAGCGTATCATTAGAAGCGATCGCTCGCCGCACTCCTGGTTTTACCGGCGCAGATTTAGCTAACTTACTCAACGAAGCCGCTATTCTCACCGCTAGAAGACGGAAAGAAGCCGTCACTCTTTTAGAAATTGATGCTGCTGTAGACCGAGTTGTTGCAGGTATGGAAGGTACCGCCTTAGTAGACAGCAAGAGCAAGCGCTTGATTGCCTATCATGAAGTTGGACACGCTTTAGTAGGCACATTGCTCAAAGACCACGATCCTGTGCAGAAAGTTACATTGATTCCACGGGGACAAGCACTGGGATTAACTTGGTTTACTCCCAACGAAGAACAGGGGTTAATTTCCCGTTCCCAACTCAAATCGAGGATTACTGCTACTTTGGGTGGTCGCGCGGCCGAGGAAATCGTTTTTGGGAAGCCAGAAGTGACCACAGGTGCAAGCAATGACTTACAACACGTTACAGGGATGGCGCGGCAGATGGTGACACGCTTTGGGATGTCAGAATTAGGCCCATTGTCCTTGGAAAATCAGAGTGGAGAGGTATTTTTAGGACGCGACTGGATGAATAAATCAGACTATTCTGAAGAAATTGCTGCCAAAATTGATTCACAAGTGCGCGAAATTGTTAGCAATTCCTACATTAAGGCCAAAGAACTGTTGGAAGAAAACCGCGTAGTTTTGGAGCGTTTAGTAGATTTGCTAGCAGAACAGGAAACAATTGAAGGTGATGCATTCCGCAAAATTGTTGCCGATCATGTTCAGGTAGCCGATGAACAATTGGCTGTACCTCATTAAAAATATAAGTGAGAAATAATGTAGAGACGTAACAGTACTACGTCTTTACAAGGTGTTCTGGATAACGCATCTTTAATTTCACCAGATGTCTATTAAGGAATAGGCAAAAGCTAATAGTCTATCAACTTTAGACTACTGAAAATCCAAAGGTTAAGATTCCCAACTTATGAAAAAAGTTGGGAATTTTGTTGTGAAAAAAAATTACAATACTACCTCAGCCTTCCCAGAAAGTAGCACACATAAAGTCTTGCCACTGTAAAGCTTAGGCTATTGTATTATATATACCCAAACAATGTACTACAAGTAAACATAAACATCATGAGATATAGATATTGGGCAAGTTATCTGCTTGCTGCTTTAGCATTTCTGCCCTTCGAGCCTGTAAGCATAACTCAGGTTTTGGCAACAGAGTCAGTTTACCAACTGGCACAAGCAAAATCTGCTTACACCCAATATATGCAGTTTGGTTATAACGAAACCAAACGGAGAAACTATAGAAAAGCTTTATTGAATTTTCAGCAAGCAGAGCGGCTACGTCCTGGAGATAGATATGCTACTTCTGCAATTAGAAATGTTACAAGTTACATTCAACGCGGTAGAAATCGGATCGCCTTTGTCCCTGGTAGACCTGGTAGAGTAAGGTCAGCAGGAACGCGAGGAAGTTGCTTTCAAACTGGACAATATCTTATTCCCCTGACACCAACAGATAAGGAAGCTCAACGCACTACAGCAGAACGTCCCACATTCTTTTTCTACGTTCCTCAAACCTCGACAACAGTGCAAGCACTAGAATTTGTTTTGCGGGATGGTGATAGCATTGACCCGTTATATAAGGGAACTTTCAAACCTGTTGGGCAGAATGGTATTGTTAGTGTGAATGTACCTGTCGATCGGCCATCTCTACAAATCGGTAAAGAGTACAATTGGACTTTTTCGATGATTTGCGATCCTAATAACCGTGATAAAGACTCTTATGTAGAAGGTACAATTGTGCGATCGCAAGATGAAAACCTATCTCTTCAGCTAAACCAACCAAACACAGACTTAGATCGGGCAGTTTTATTCGCCACAGCCGGATTTTGGGAAGATGCTCTGAGAACTTTAGCTAATTTACGCCGCCAGCGTCCTAACGATCCTGAAGTTCAGAAATATTGGGAAGATTTTTTAAATTCAGTAGACATTAAAGAAGTTGTAAATAAGCCTTTATTGCCCTGTTGTACTGCTCAGAAATAAATTAACAATTACTTAAAAACCCGGTTTTGATAGAGCATCTGGGTTTTTTCCATTTTAATTTAAGATTAAGCGATCGCCAATACCTACCCAAAGCTATACAAAGCAAAGTTGTCGAATAAGAATGCAGGTTTGCGATCGCAGCTTGCTTAAAGTTCGTTGAGAACTTGCTTTACCGTTCGCTGTGGAAACTCATCAAGTAGAGGTTACAGCATAGTCATAGCGTCTGCCCTTTCGGTTCTCAATGGGCGTAAAGTTGTCTAGCTACTCAGCATCTCTTTAGCGAATAAACTTATTGAGTTCCTGTACTAATAAATGTACCGTTGTTGATGGATTGTCTTTGGCTGGAATATGAGGAACATATTGTTTAAGAAGATTTTCAGCATTTTTAATAGCAATAGCTTGTCTCTCAAATAGCTCATCATAAATAGTTTCGCTATTCTTCTGATATGTTTTACCAAATAAATAAGTTAACTTCCCAAATAATCACTTCGAGGAATACCAGTATTGAGAAATTCAAAATGCAGAACATACCATAATTCAAATGCTTCATTAGAATAAGCCACTTTAAACCCTTGATCTTTAGCATTTTGAATAGCGTTATTAAAATCTTCTGTAGTCCAAGAATCACGATCAAATACACACCAAACTTGATCGTAGTCTTCTTGCTTACTCAGTTCCTTGGCACTTTGAACTAGTTTGCTGGGATTCTCTCCTAAACCCTGCACGTCTATTTGAACGACATTCTTAGGAACACGAAAACTTCTAAAGTAGTTAGGTTCAGTTTTCGCTCCTTCACATACAATTAAGAATCTCTGCTTGACTTCCCTAGTATTAACTTTTCTCGGTGAATATCCACGAGAGTTTGCTTTTTTTCTAGCCATGAGAGTCGATTAGATGATTCAAATTCCCAATATATGGAATTGCGCCATATCTACCTTGAATATAATCACTTTCAAATGGCGCATCGTCAGGTATCTTGTATTCTGCTAAAGAGTATAAATCTGTTGCACCATATCTATTCTTTTCAGTAAACCAAATCTGATCCCTACGAAAAAGCTTATTGTTAAGCAAATTAGTATCGTGAGTCATAAATATTAACTGAGCATTATTTGGATTAGTTTCATTGGAATTAAATAATTCCACAATTGCACGGCTAATTAAAGCATGAATTCTAGCATCGAATTCATCAATAATTAAGATTTTACCGTTTTTCAGTGTATCAACAAGAGGCCCTGCCAAAGCAAAAACTTTTTGAGTTCCTTCAGACTCTTGCTCATCTAAATCAAATATCTCTGTAGATACAGGATTTCCTTTCCCATCAAATTTCTGGTGCATAGTTTGAACTGATATTACTTTTCTACTACCATTTTTTATGATGAAGTTCTTTATTTCATCTGGCAATTCTCTAGGAAAAGAATCAGCCGTAATTTCACTTTCCTCTACTTTTACATCGGCAAATCCGAAATCTAATTTTTTGAGCAACTGAAAAATTTCATCTTTATTTTTATTATTCGTTAAACAATTAACTGTGTATCCTTGATAGCCACTATCATCTAAGCCAGAAACAAGTTTGACTCTGTTTGCCAACCAATCCAAAATTTTCTCTGCAATCTGGACATTAAATTGAGCAGATACAGACAAGAAAAGGGCATTATGTCTTGTTTTCTGTTGAATACCATCACCTTTATATGTTTTAGAAACACTAATCTTGTCCAGTTTGCGCTCAAAAAGTTTAGTTTCTTTTGATTTAGGGACATAAAATAACCATTCCGAGATAACTTTCTCAATAGTTGCCTCAAAACCATATCTATATCTCTTGCCATTCATTAAAAATACAATTTCAAAAAAAGATGGTTTTTCTTCGGTTTCAGTGCTGAGTTTAAATCGCTCAACACCTATTTTTTCCGTGCTTTGAGTCTCTTTAGAAGAATTAATCATGAACCATCTCATGAAACCTAAAGCTGTAGCCAAATTACTTTTACCACTAGCATTCGCGCCGTATATTGCGGCGCTTTTAAGTAGTTTTAAATCATTATCTATTTCAAAAACGTTGCTTTCGTCGAGCTTTTTGTCTTTTGTGACAAGGTTTGCTGCCACCATACTAAAGGTGACTTGCTCTTTAAACGATCTGTAGTTCCCGACACTAAATTCAATAAGCATAGGATGAAGTTTAGGCTTCAGACAGAAAATTGTGAATAAATAGTAATTTACTGCTTTAAGAGTAGCAATAATTGGTGAAAGATGCTAGATTATAAGATTATTTTTAACCTGTACAAATGTACTGTTATTAATGTATGCAGCATAATAAACGTTTGCACCGGACGATAGCAGTTTTGTTACAAAAGCTGACGCTAGAGACTTAGGAGTTATGTAAAAATAACTTGAACAATTAACTGACTACTTTGGGTTTGATAATATAGTTCCACTCACCATGAAAAGAATTTCGTTCGATTGCGATAGTATCAAGCTCTTGGTCTGTAACCT
>NZ_JBWQXL010000078.1:0-16803 GCF_056620565.1 Nostoc sp. LEGE 12454 | reverse complement strand
GGTATGGGGTATTACTCCTTTCATGGCTACCATTGCCGTCCCCCATAGGAAAAAGGGGGCGATTAACAACAGGGGAGATCAGTGGTAGCGAGTCTGCAAGCGTCGGTAGGAGGTAGAAGGGAATGAAACAGCAAATTACTCTTTCTCTTGAAACTTACCTCCATCATCTAATCTGGCAACCATAGCAATTGAAGTTCGCGGTTTGCACAAGCACTATGGAAACTTAGTCCCTACTCAATTCCCTGCGCTATTACATTGCGATCGTTCGAGGTATTTTGCTCAAAGGTGTTGGCTTAGATGTACTGTGGATGAATGTTTTGGCTTTAGTCGCCTTTGCTGTTGTGTTATTAACTATTAGTGTTAGTAAGTTTCGCAGTCAGTTAAGCTAAAAGACAGGGTGATATCATGTCCGCTTGATTACTTACTAAACCCCAAGAATCCCACCCCGCCAAAGCTACGCTTCGTCTCCCCTCCCGAAGAGCGGGAAGGGGTTGAGGGTGGGGTGCAATGACTGTGGGAATCATAACTAATTAACCGGACATGATATCACAGGTCACTTTTAGGAATTTCCTCACGAAATTCTATGACCAATTGCATAGTTTCCACTACCAAATCACGTAAATCTCGATTGAGTGCTACAGAGCCTTGAGGCCCAAACCAACGGTCAAAAATAGTGACATATCGCTGATTCCCATTGACAAATCCTTGCATGAACTTTACCAGAGAAAAGTTAACTGTATCCAAGAATTTGGAGTTATTTTCTGGCACCATGCAAGCGATACCTTCTCGTGAATAGGGGCGATCGGGTACGATCGCAAAAGCATCTGGATTTTTTTGCTGTTGCAGCCATCCCTCTAAAAGAATGCTATCGGATGAGAAAGCATCAATAGTATCTTGCTGCAAAGCTGCGTATCCCTCTGCCCTAGTTTTAAAATATACTAGCTTAACTTTGGGTTGTACATGAGCGATCGCCTGCTCGTTTGTGGTTCCTGCCAGCACACCAATTCTCTTACCAATAAGGGATTCAGGTGAACCTAGATTACTTCCTTTCTTAACTAATAATTGGGTTCCAGTTGCACCATAGCTGACAGAAAAGTCTACTTTTTTATCTCGTTTCCATGTAAAACTACTAGCATCACAGACAATATCAACTTGTTGATTAACTATTTTAGGAATCCGCTCAGAGGGGCTAAGACCAACTAATTGCAGTTTAATTTTTTTTCCTGTTTCTTTTTCTAATTGCTCTTTAATCAAAGTCAGCATATCTACAGAATAGCCATTTAACTTTCCTTGACTATCCACATAGGCAAAAGGTAGCGCATCTTTACTAGTACCAGCTGTTAATACTCCTGTTCTGGCGACTTTTTTCATCACAGTCTCAGCAGCTACCACATTAGACATAAGCGTTGCAAACATGAGACTTAAAATAGGAATAGCAATTTTTTCATACATAAGCTTTAAGAGTAGGTAATTTTTTCAAAAATCAAATCTGATTTACAGCGTATTTTTGGTTTCAGCGATCGCACTAGTACAGCATGGCGTAAATAAACATACCATTTCAAACGGCGCAAGAGCTTGGAATATAATTCTTTTGACTTTTGACACTTCGACTTCGCTCAGTGTTAACTTTTGACTTCCGCCTTGCGGCACTAGGCTCAGGCTGAAGAGTTTCACCGTCTCCAAGACGCTACGCGATGCAATACGGTTCGGATAAGCATTTTTCACTTTCCTTGTGGTCTGGGGAAAGGGTAAGGGGTAAAGGAGAAAGGATGTATTCAAAACCTTTCCCCTTTCCCCTTTTCCCTTTAACCGAACCGTATTGCATCGCGATGGTGTAAAGCACCCGCCAAAGGCGATCGCAAAACTACATAATTCGGTAAAATTGGGTAAAGCAATTTTTGCGCTTGTTAAACAAAGGCATCAGCAAACCCATGCAACTGAAACTCAGTGCATCTCGACTTCCCTTCGCCCCCCTGTTGTTAATCGCCCCCTTTTTCCTATGGGGGACGGCAATGGTAGCCATGAAAGGAGTAATACCCCATACCACACCGCTATTCATGGCAGGTGTGCGTCTGATACCAGCAGGGATGTTAATTCTGATTGCAGCAGCATTCATGGGTAAACCCCAGCCAAAAGGTTGGGCTGCGTGGCTGTGGATTGCCTTATTTGCCCTAGTAGATGGGACGCTGTTTCAAGGCTTTTTGGCAGAGGGATTAGTCAGAACTAGTGCAGGGTTAGGGTCTGTGATGATTGACTCGCAACCCTTGGCTGTTGCCTTGCTGTCGCTGTGGCTATTCCAAGAACACATTGGTTTTTGGGGATGGCTGGGGCTAGGCTTGGGAGTCACAGGCATTACTTTAATTGGCTTACCTGATGAGTGGATTTTACATTTTCTCGACTCAGGCGCAAATATAACAATCGGCAACTGGCAAGATTTGTTTGCTAGTGGCGAGTGGTTAATGCTATTAGCAGCACTATCAATGGCAGTGGGAACGGTGTTGATTCGGTTTGTGTGCCGACATGCTGACCCTGTAAGCGCTACGGGATGGCACATGATTTTGGGCGGATTGCCGCTATGGGGAATTTCATCAGTTGTTGAATCCCAGCAGTGGGAGAATCTGGGAGGATCTGATTTCATGGCCTTGGGTTATGCTACCGTATTCGGCAGCGCGATCGCTTATGGATTATTCTTCTACTTTGCTTCTAGTGGCAGTCTCACGAGTCTTAGTTCTCTTACCTTCCTAACACCCGTCTTTGCGCTACTATTCGGCAATCTCTTCCTCTCAGAAGTCCTCAGTCCGTTGCAGTGGGTAGGAGTATTTCTCACTTTAATCAGCATCTATCTCATTAACCAACGCGATACTTTAGGAGGACAAAACGACACAGTTACTGTCGGCGAGATAGCTAATATACAGCAACCAGTTTTAGAAGCATCTGCTAAAAAATTGAACCCTATCAGCCTAGCAGTTAGAGAATCTGAACCAGAAATATTACCCTAACTTGTTAAAATAATTCTTAATTAGTAATTAAGTAGGGGATGAGGGAGAAATCAATTAAAAATTCAAAATTTAAAATTTAAAATTAAAGAACTTCTGTTTGGTTGTTGAGCGACTTGCCCTGACTTGTACTGGGCGTAGTCGAAGTAGCGTAGTCGAAGTAGCGTAGTCGTACCACTTCGTGGAAGCAAACTACGCGTAGCGTCCCGCAGGAAAGGGAGTCGAAACACTGCCTCCTCCCTCCTTTTTCCCAATTCCCAATTCCCAATTAAAAATGACAGTTAACATTTGGTCGTCTAGAAGCTATTGTGGTATCGAAGATTTGAAAAGCACCTTCAGGCTGAAACTTGCAATATGAGGCTATGCCGTTCCTCAATTCTAATATTTACCTGTTTTTCTTGCGTGGGTTTGTACCCAAATCGCTCAAGCGCGGCGACACTTAACCTAGCACCTGAAATTCTAGAACTTGCACAAGCTAGTTCGACAGTTACTCCTAGTCTGGCTGTTTTGAAATATGGAAGTCGAAAATCAGATGTGCAGAGACTACAAACCCAATTAAAGCAGTTGGGGTACTACAGGGGCGTGGTAGATGGACAATATAACGCCAGTACGGAAATCGCTGTAGCTAAATTCCAGAAAATAAAGGGTTTAAAATTAGATGGGATTGCTGGCCCGGCGACTCAAGAGAAGCTGCAAGTAGCTTTGGCAGCTAAAAAGCAGTTTTTCACCTCTCCAATAATTACTTCTCCAAAAGTTACCTCTCCAATAGTTACTTCTGTTGCTCCGACTTCTGCAAATCCCCAAGCACCTGAGAGAGGTTTTATCTGGTGGTTACTATTTGCCATTGGAGTTCTAGGATGTAGTGGCGCACTTTTTTATCTGGTGAGGTCGTTTCAGAAGGTAAAGCAAGCGCAAAAGTCCGAAATATCAGAGCCTAAAAGTTTGAGTGAAGCTACAAAAGAACCGATTACACCACCTTTGCTGGAGACTGTCACTATTCTACAAACACCTCCACCACCACCATTTTCCACACAATTACTGCTACCAGAAAAAACTTCCCGTCTTGCTAAACTCAATATCGTTGAGGAATTAATTCAAGATTTACGCAGTTCTGACCCAACGAAGCGGCGCAAGGCTATTTGGGATTTGGGTCAGCAGGGAGATTCGCGGGCAATTCAACATCTGGTTGATCTGATAATTGATGCTGATTCTCAAGAAAGTAGCTTAATTTTGGCAGCTTTGTCAGAAATTGGCATCCGCACACTCAAACCAATGAACCGTGCTTTAGCAATTTCAATTCAAGATGAAAGTCCACAAGTGCGGCAAAATGCGATCCGTGACCTGACGCGCGTTTATGACATGATGGGTCAAATGACTCAGATGTTGCACCATGCGCTAGAAGACCCAGATGCCGATGTGCAAGCAACAGCACGATATGCTTTAACTCAGATGAATCGAATGCGAATACGTGACTTGCCGGAGCAACAGAGTCTACAGGAAGATTCTGATAATAATTCACAACAATAGAGATTGGTAGTGTACCCAATACTTCTCGCTTTGCGCATTTTTAATTAGGAATTGGGTTTTGGAAAAGGTTACTGGGTTTGGGTTAAAGATTTCTTCTTTTCCCCAAAACCCGAAAAGTATTGGCAGTGTACCAAGCTGAATCTGCTGTCAGCTTAAAAATATTTCAACTGGATGTGGATATTAGTATCTGGTCCTGCCACTAAAAATGCTGCTTCGTTAAATTTAGGCGCTCTTGCGCGAATTTCTGGGTTGCTGGAAAATCCAAAACCTTCGCTTGGTATACCCAAAATATTGCTATTGAGAGTGCGGTCATTATTTTGATCGTGGAAGACAGCAACGGCGTAACTACCTGCTTTCAAGTTATTAAAGGTAAGTGGTAAGGGATTTTCAGTAATCTTGGTACACTGCTTTTGTAAGACGCGATCGCCATTACTAGGAAATCCTTCACTGCTGGCAAATATACTGGCACAGACTTGTCCTTCTTTATTCTTCAAGCCATCAATTTCCACGGTGAGTTTGCCGTTAAAATTTGCTTTGGCACAAAATGACCATGCTAAATTTCCCATCACTGCCAATAGCAGCATACTAACTCTTAAGCCTTTAAGCATAAAATTTTCACAAGGTAAAATGCGATCGCTAAATTATTGAAGGATGCAGGCCTCTTGCCTTTCTTGATAAAGCACTACTCAGGCAAAAAGTAGGGGGTATAAAACCTCCTACTTTTCTTTGCTTGGATAGAGAATTTTGCGGAATCAGTTCAATCGACTAATGGTGTCTTGATAGCTGATATTAAAAATATGCCAGAGGATGAACCAAAGAAATATTTACCCTAAACTCTCCCAATTGAGCTTTGTTCATCAGAAAATCCAGTTGCATCACCTTCTTTAAGAAATCCACTGTAGGCTTCCATACCGTGTTCGCCGATATCCAAACCTTCTAATTCCTCTTCTTTAGATACTCTAATACCTAAAGTAGCTTTTAGTGCCAACCAAAAAATACTACTGAGTAAAACAGTGAACCCACCTACTGAGAGAACGCCCAACAACTGAACACCAAACTGTCCAAAGCCACCACCTGAAAATAAACCTTTTTCTGGGCCAAGTGTATACCAAGTAAAAACACCAGGGCCAACAGACCATAGACCAACTGCTAGGGTTCCCCAAATCCCACAAACTAAGTGAACTGAGGTAGCTCCCACTGGGTCATCAATGCCAAGTTTGTCAAAGAATGTTACAGAGAAAACTACCAGTACCCCAGCAATGAAGCCAATTACTAAAGAACTAGCGACACCTACGTAAGCACAAGATGCTGTAATCCCAACCAAGCCAGCCAAAATACCATTGATAATCATTGACAGGTCTGGTTTACCTAAGTACAACCAAGCTGTGATGGTGGCCGCAATTCCACCAGCAGCAGCAGCCATGTTAGTGGTTAGAGCAATATGAGCGATCGCACCAGGATCGGCAGCCATTACAGAACCGGGGTTGAAACCAAACCAGCCCAACCACAGAATCAAACAGCCCAACGTAGCAATACTCATGTTGTGACCGGGCATTGCTACAGCTTGCTTATCTTGATATTTACCAAGACGGGGGCCAAGAAATGCTGCCCCCATCAAAGCTGCCCAGCCGCCTACAGAGTGAACCACTGTACAACCAGCAAAATCCCAAAAGCCTCTGTCTGCTAGCCAACCACCACCCCAAATCCAATGTCCGGTAATGGGATAGGCAATACCTACAAGTAAGAGGCTGAAAATTAGGAAGTCAACAAACTTAATCCGTTCGGCTACTGCACCAGAAACGATTGTTGCTGCTGTTCCAGCAAACACTAGCTGGAATAAAAACTTGGCTGCTAAAGGCACACCAGCCCAATTAAGAGCACTGAAGATACCTTTATAAGCGTCTGCTGTGGCGGGACTGTTATCTACTCCTTTTAAGAAAAACCCATTCAATCCAATGAAGTCATTGCCATCACCGAACATTAAGGCAAAACCGATTGACCAAAAGGCAACGGTAGACAGAGCAAATACAATCAAGTTTTTGGAAAGAACATTGACAGCATTTTTCTGGCGACAGAAGCCAGTTTCTAACATACAAAAACCCGCGTTCATGAAGAACACTAAAAAAGCAGCGATCGCTACCCACAAGGTGTCAATAGCAATTTTGAGTTCTGCTGTCGTTGGCGCTGCGGCTGGAGTTTGGGCAACTGCGGCATAACCCCAACCCAACACAATTAGACAAGCGATAGGTAAACAAGCTTGCCAACTGGGAGAAAGTCGCTTAATCAAATTAAATAGCTTGACTTTAGAGTTGGATTGTGAGTTGATGACGTAATTTCTTGCAGACGAATGCCTCTTTTTTGTTTTCGATTTTTGTTTGTACATGAATTTAAGCATCATCCTCTAAACCATTCTTAAAAAAAGGAAAAAACAGGTTAATCAGAAAAAACTGTTGTCCGAAGTTAGATCCAGTGGTTTTTGATATTTTTTCTTTTGGACAACTTCTTTAAAAACCAGAAACTCAAATAACCTTAGTAGGAGTTTAAGAAACTATTGGCACATTTGTAAATATTTTTTATAGTTCTTCGTGAAAAATTTATAATGTATTTCCTAAAATAGTCAAGTCTTCTTAACTTAATCTTTAAATGTTTTAAAACCAAACTCAGCTTTTATTCAACACTTTTAAGAAATCATCATTTCATTCTCAGTATTAGTTATTTATTTTTCTGGAAACACACTTTTTTTTATATTGAAAACTCTGACTAAATCAAAACATAAATATTCGTTCACAGAAATTATGAGACTAGTTTCTGATTTCACTTTGGTAAATTTATGCCTAAACGGATAAATTTGACTGATTGTCTATTTACTCAAACCAAAAAACTGTATCATAAAACACAGTTTTTTGGTTTTTGTGATGAATATAACTCATAATGCAACAAAAAAGTAACTATATTCTTTCTAGCTACCTAGTTTCCAGTATCATAAATTTAAGAATTCAGGATGTTGTTAACTTTTTATACAAAGAGTTAATTCTTTATGACTTTCAACGTATATCAATTCATCACTGCACTCAAAATTTTGTATTAAAAGCAACGCATATTTCCCACATTTATCCTGAGATAGTAGGTTGTCCGAGCCTATTTATCCAAGATGCAGCGTTTTGCAACTACACTACTCACATAGAATTGTTACAACAAGGCTAACAAACCTAATTTCCTTAAATAAACCGAGTTTAGAGTACCTGTAATATGGGAGACTTGGCAATATTCCCTATCAATCAAATTTCAGATGAATAACACAATTTCAGATATTGCAGTCCAAACCATCAACGGTGAAGATAAGCAATTAAACGACTACACTGGTAAGGTACTCTTAATTGTAAATGTGGCTTCCTTCTGCGGTTATACTTCGCAATACGAGGGGTTAGAAAAGTTGAACCAAAAGTATGGAGAAGCAGGTTTACGTATTTTGGGGTTTCCTTGTAACGATTTTGGAGCGCAAGAACCAGGAAGCAATGAAGAAATTGTGCAATTCTGCACGAGTAAATATGGTGTTACCTTTGAACTATTTGATAAAGTTCATGCCAAAGGTTCACAGCAGCATCCACTTTATGAGCGATTGACTAAAGCTGTTGAGCCAACGGGAGCTGTTGCTTGGAACTTTGAAAAATTTTTAGTTAATAAGCAAGGTGAAGTGGTAGCTCGATTTAATAGTACTGTCCAGCCAAATTCACCAGAAATGATTGCCATAATTGAGAAAGAATTAGCGAAATAGTCATTAGGTAAAATTTCTGTCCTGTTAATTATTGACTGTTAGCTCTGGACTGTTAAAATTATTTACTTCCAGACAATTCATTGAGAATGTTCTCTCAATAAGTAGTTTAATTTATTTGTGTCTAATTTGTCATGAACGTTGCAATCATCGGTTGTGGTTATGTTGGTTATAAAGTTGCTCAATATTGGCAGCAAGAGATGAATTTTGTTGTCAGTGTAACCACAACTTCACCTGAGCGTGTCCCCGCCCTACAATCAGTATCTCAAAGAGTTGTAGTTACCTGTGGTAATGACATAGATGGTCTAAAATCAGTTTTGTACAATCAAGATGTTGTACTTTTGAGTGTTGGGGCAAAAAATAGAGAAGTTTATGAAGAAACTTATCTACAAACTGCCCAAACTTTAGTTTCGTGCTTACAGCAGATTAAGAGTGTAAAACAATTAATATATACAGGTAGTTATGCAGTATATGGTGACAGGAATGGTGTATGGGTAGATGAAGAAACACCGCTTGCGCCTCCTAATTTAAATGCCCAAATCCTCCGAAAAACAGAAGATGTGTTGCTATCAGCATCTAGCGAAAATCTCCGTGTTTGTATATTCCGCTTAGGAGGGATTTATGGAACTGGTAGAGAACTGTTGAAAATATTTGGTAGATATTCTGGTACAACCCGTCCGGGCAATGGTGAGGACACCACAAATTGGGTTCATCTAGATGATATTGTTGGTGCGATAGAATTTGCCCGTCACCGTCGTTTGCAAGGAATTTACAATCTGGTAGATGATGCACATTTCACCAGCCGAGACTTGCTAGATAGCTTATTTGAAAAACATAATTTACCCAAAGTAGAATGGGATACATCTATCAAGAGTACTCGCTCATATAATGCTTGGGTATCGAATGAAAAGCTCAAAGAAGCTGGATACGAATTGATTCATCCACAAATAATTTTTTAGCAAGTATTAAAAACTAGGAATTATGCAACCATCTGCTGTAGCTAACACAACCAACTTGACAGCATCTCCTAGCCAGTTTTACAGTTGGCAGAATTATCGTTGTGCCTACGAAGTACACCAACCAATTAATACAACATCTGAGGGCATTCCTTTACTATTAATTCATCCGATTGGCGTGGGATTGTCGCGGCGATTTTGGCAGCGATTTTGTCGCGAGTGGTATAGTACAGGTCAGCGTAATTCAATTTATAACCCTGATTTACTAGGGTGTGGTGAAAGTGATATGCCCCGTATAGCTTACACTCCTAGTGATTGGGCAGAACAGTTGCAGTCCTTTTTACAAACAGTAGTCCAAAAACCTGTTATTGTTGTAGTGCAAGGCGCTTTATTACCAGTTGCTATCCAATTAGTCCAAAAAGAATCAAATTTAATTGCCGGACTGGTACTTTCTGGGCCGCCAACGTGGGCTTTGATGACAAATAAACCACCAGAATGGCAGGAAAGATTCCTTTGGAACGTGTTAGATTCGCCTTTTGGCAGTGCTTTTTATCGCTATGCACGCACTCCAAAATTTTTACGTTCTTTTTCGATTCGTCAACTTTTTGCTTCTGAAAATGCTGTGGATGCAGAGTGGTTAAATACATTGCTTGCAGGTGCAGAAAATCCTGCTAGTCGTCATGCAGTATTTTCTTTTTTAGCAGGGTTTTGGCGAGATGATTATACTAGTTTTATTGCCTCGATTGGGCAACCAACATTAGCAGTTATGGGGGAAACTGCATCGAGTATTAGCCAAGACAATAAAAAAGAAACGCCAGATGAACGCTTGGCTCACTATCTTGCTTGTTTGCCTAAAAGTCGAGGTATAAAAATAAACGGACGTAATGTTTTACCCTATGAATCAACCACTGAATTTGTAGCAGCGATCGCTCCATTCATTAATGAAGTTTCTTAGACGATTGATAGTTAGATTGTACCAGTTCTCCCATGATAGGTTATGACTGGAATTGATTACTAAAGGCAAGCAAAATTATGTTACCCAATCGCAGAGGACAAAGAGTACCAAATGTCACTTTTCATACTCGCAATGACAACCAATGGGTGGATGTGACAACTGATGAGCTATTTGCTAATAAGACAGTAGTTGTCTTCTCTTTACCAGGTGCTTATACTCCGACTTGTTCATCGACTCATCTTCCTGGCTACAACGAATTAGCTCCAGTTTTCAAAGAGAATGGTGTCAATGACATTATCTGTATTTCTGTTAATGATGCCTTTGTGATGAACGAATGGGCAAAGGATCAAGAAGTAAAAAATCTCACACTAATTCCTGATGGAAATGGTGAATTTACTGAAGGTATGGGTTTATTGGTAGATAAATCAGACTTGGGGTTTGGGAAGCGATCGTGGCGTTATTCTATGCTGGTGAGAGATGGTGTAATTAACCAGATGTTTATTGAACCGGAAGAACCAGGAGATCCCTTTAAGGTGTCGGATGCTGAGACAATGCTCAGATACATCAATCCCCAAGCAGTTAAGCCCGAAGTAGTTTCCCTGTTTGCGAAAGTGGGTTGTCCTTACTGTGCCCGTGCTAAGGCGATGCTCAAGGAACATGGCATCAACTACGAAGAAATTACCTTGGGTAAAGATATCACCACACGATCGCTAAAAGCAGTTGCAGGTGCGACAACAGTTCCCCAAGTATTTATCGATGGTAAATTAATTGGTGGTTCTGAGGCATTAGAAGCCTACTTCGCTGCTAAATAGGGTTGAGTAGGGTTGCAATACTACGTAGGTTTTGCCTAAAAAATAGAAATCTTCTCTTAACTGGGACAAGGGGACAAGGATAAGAAGGACAAGAAGAAATTTCTCCCTTGTCTCCCCCCTTTCCCTTGTTTCCTCTTAACCGAATGGCACTAAGTTAAGATACAGTCCTTGCCCCAACTGGTTAAGAGCCTCCAGGCTGGGAAATCATTCTTGGAGGCTCCGCCTCCATAGCTTGACAAGAGGCAAAGCCTCTCGGAACTCGTTCCCAGCCTCCAGGCTAGGAACGAGGATACTCATATTTACTTTTCTTAATTTTTTTCCTACACCCTACACTCTGCCCTGACGAGCTTTCAGCTTTTCTTAGTGCCATTCCCTCTTAACCCTTGTCTGCCTTAACTGAACCGTATTGCCATATAAGCAACAGATACCTCGAAGTCGTGTTGAGGTACTCCGAAGTCGTATTGAAGTACTTGAAAGTCGTATTGAAGTACTTGAAAGTCGTGTTGAGGTACTCCGAAGTCGTATTGAAGTACTTGAAAGTCGTGTTGAGGTACTTGAAAGTCGTATTGAAGTACTTCAAACTTTGTCGCACCGCGATCGAGTACACAGGTGCGACGCCGAACAGCCCGCCGTAGGCATCGTTTTCATAAATCTCCACAAACAAAGCAATGTCTACGAACAGTCATCAATTGTGCCAACTCCAGGTAAAGTCATGATATTTTTGACCGTAGCCTGATTTGTGAGAATTAAAAACTACATATCCCCGATTTCGTAAAAGTTATTGGGGATTTTATTTTTCGTCAGCAGTTAACAAATCTTCAGATCGGTAGATGTATTTTTGTCCAGCTATTCACTAGCGATCGGATAGAATTGATGCGGATTAAATTTACATTTATTTAAAAGACAATATGTTTGCCAGAATTCGCCGAATTTTGAGTCAATTTTTTAGTAATTCAAGAACAATCAACAACGAACCACTGAATAAAGTAAGTTTGATTGTCATTATTATAGTTGATATTTTTATCTTAATTAATGTTTTTACCGGACTCGATGATATTAGCAGATGGCATATCAGTCCGACTGAGGGTTATCCATGTTATTCAGAGTGGCAAAATTACCGAGCAAAAACTACTAAAGATAAAGACTATGAAATTGTTAGACTTTCATTGTCATCTTACACGAACAAGCAATTTAGTTTTCGGGGAAACTATCAACAAGCCGAAGCAGGACATCTGGGTAAGGTTTCTCAAACGTGTTTGCAATATGGCGATTACAAAGATAAGATTAAGAATTCTGAAAAGCAGCAAATTATCAAAACTATCGAGCAAAAACAAGCAAATATTAGTAAACTTGAACAAGCAAATAATACTATTAAATCTCAGTATGACTCAACGCTATTAGAAAAAATTGCAGGTCAGAATCGCGAACAATCAATTAATCAAGTCAGTGCCGAAAAAGCTAAACAGGCATTAGAAGAAAATAATCGCCAAATTTCTACTCTTCAACAAGAAACTTCTACTCTTAAAAATGAACTACTTGCCCAACCAGAAAGCATTAGTTTTATAGCCTTTCTTAAAGATGACAATCGATTCCAAGAAGTTGATAAAGGCTATCAGCAGGCATCATTTTGGTATCCAAGTATCCAACTTGGTTTTCAGTCCCTCTTTCTTTTACCACTAATTCTCATTGCCTTATCAGTTCATAAATTTGCCCAAAGAAGAGGATATGGACTTGTTTCGCTAATTAGCTGGCATTTACTAGTTATCTTTTTTATCCCATTAATCGTTAAAATATTTGAATTTCTGCAAATAGGTACAATATTCAAATTTTTATTTGATATAGTTAGCGCCATTTTTGGTGGTTTACTTTTCCTGATAAATTATGTTTATATCTTGCTGATTCCAGTTATTGGTTTTGGAATCATCCAGTTTTTTCAAAAGTTTGTCTTTAACGCTAAAGTCCAAGCAGCTAGCAGAGTTCAAAAATCAAGATGTGTCAATTGTGCCAAGAAAATCCGACATCTTGATACTTACTGTCCACATTGCGGTTATTTTCAGTACATTGAATGCCATAACTGTCATAATCTAACTTATAAGCATTTGTCGTACTGTAAACATTGTGGAACTTCTCAAGTTTCCAGTAATTTGTAATCAGTAAAGTCGTCATCAGTCTTTTTAATTTAGATATGGAAAAAAAGAAACAAATTAATAAAGAGAGTAAATCGCCACTTTCTTTTCTCAAAAACCTGTTGATTGCTCGTTGGCGATCGCTATTACTCCTTTTGATCGGAGTATATTTACCTTTGCAGGTTTTTGAAATCCTGACAGTGAAGATATGGGAGAATCAAGCGGGCTTTCCTTGGGATGTACCGATTCTGTTAGCAGTTCATTCTACAGAAAACCCACAGTTAGATGTTTTAGCTGTCACCCTAGCTACAATTGGGTTGCCTTGGACGGCGATGGTGATTTTGGGGGCGATCGCACTGATGTTACTACTTCAAAAACGCTGGCGATCGCTAGCCTATTTACTCACCACCTCAGCAGGAAGCGTCATCATCAACCGTACCGCAAAGCAATTAATGCATCGAGTGCGTCCACAATTGTGGCAGTCTATTGCACCTGAGTCTAGTTTTGCATTTCCCAGCGCTCATGCGATGACGAGTGTAACACTGGTAGCAATTTTGTTATTTTTAACTTGGGCTACCTCTTGGCGCTGGTTGGTTCTCATATTCGGCAGCTTATACATCATTGCGATCGCGTGGTGTCGTCTCTATCTGGGAGTTCATTTTCCCAGTGACATTCTCGCAGGTTGGATGGTTTCATTAGGTTGGGCAATCGGTGTCAGTCTAATTATCAAACCGTATATAACCATAGCCAAATCCGCAGATGGCGAACGTCCTAAAGATGAAACTACCTTACTACCCGAAGAAATAAAGTCGATAAATGAGGAGTAATATCAGCCCTCACCCTAAATCCCTCTCCCAAAGGAGAGGGACTATGTAGAGACGCGATTTATCGCGTCTAAAAAACTGACACGTTAGAGGTTGTTTGAAAAGTGTTTCGCTGTGACTTTAGGCACTTTTAGATCCCCCCTAACCCCCCTTAAAAAGGGGGGAACCGGAATCAAAGTCCCCCAATTTATCGGGGGATTTAGGGGGATCTAAAATTTTTGATACCGACAAGAGGACTTTTCAAACATCCTCTTAGAGAGACAAGGGTAAATCGCCGTCTCTACAAAGAATGGACTCGTCAATTATTCCAATACAGACTACTATTTCCGACTTGTGTGTACACCGTAGCTTGCCAAGGGGGAGAACCGGATATTTTCCTCTCACAGAAATAATAAAATTCTCCTGCTGCTGATTGCGATACTTTTCAGTCTACTGACTTTACCATTCAATCTCTTGGTGATAAAGTTATCCAATAAATTCATATCTATTCAAAACAACAATCAACATAATAATGAAAACATTGCGGGCTTTAACGCCGATCGCGCTGGGTTTACTCACGCTTACAGTCGCAAGTTCTGTAAATGCTCAAGCGATAATTGATACTGTAGACAATGGTAATTTAAGTGTAACGGGGATGACACGAGGAAGCGGTTGCACTGTCCTTTTTAACCCTCAAGGGGAGCTAGTTCAAAATGGTCGTTCCTGTAGTTCAAGAGAAATTGGCAAAGCTCAAGCTGCGATCGATACCTATCTCCGAGAGCAAGGCGCACCTGAGCGCAACAGTGACAACTCAATGCAGCAAAGACTGACTTTAATCTGCTACGGTGAAGGTCGCAAACCAAGTCTTGAAAACCGCAACAGCTATGAGTGGAACTCACGTCGCGATCGCTATGAACTGCAAAATCGTGTAGAGTCTTCGACAAAGGAGTTCGATTCCGAGGTTCAAGTCGAGATTCGTAATATGCAGGGAAAAATTCATCTGGGCGGAAGGCTCATCCCGCCAATTAATTCCGGCGGTACTGATGGATGGTGGAACCTCAACGATCTCCGTGTCACACCTGAGCAAATCACGGGAAAATACCGAGTAAATGGGCTAAATCATCCGCGTGTTGAGATCGACCGACGCAGTGGACGGATTGCCATTAATGGGATTGAGGATTTCCGTGGTACTTGCGATTCCGGCGACTGGAGCAATAGCAGAACTCGTTTCTAGTCTGCTGTATTGTTGGGTTTCGTCTTTGTCTTGACGAAACCCATGTCTTCGCAGGTTGAAAACTCGCTCCATCGGTGGCATCAAGACCTTCTCGTTTAGCAGTAAAGACTTTGTGTTGGTGCAGACGCGATCGCAGAAGCATTGCTCCCTTCGATACTAGCTAATAGGCGAAAAATCGAGGTAAGTCTGAAGAAATACTAAAGGCAAAACGATAAAACAAAAATCAAGATACATTTATTTAGGTAGATTTTAATACCATCAACAACATAGTACCAATCTTTAAATTTGAAGATTAATACTTTTGCTTGAGGTAATTTAATTAAGCTGAACGGTTTGCTGATTAATTAAAACAATAAGCAATGAATTGCTTGCGACGGAGAAACTATCACATGAAAAACTCTGCCTTGACTCTTATTCGTAGTGTTTTTGCCGCCTCGGTCATCACCACATCGCTCACATTTAGCTTCGCTCCACCGTCGTTAGCTCAGGCTCATACGACCGTAAGGTTTTCCACAGGCAATGACAACACCTTTATCCGGTCTTCGATCGCGGGCAACCAATACCATGACTATGTTCTGAATGGTCGGGCAGGGCAGAGGCTGTCGGTTTCGTTGATTACTAAGGGAACAGCATATTTCAACATTCTCTCACCAGGCAGCACTAATCAGGCAATTTATAACAGTTCAATATCGGGCAACGACGGAAGCGTTCGTTTGTCACAAAGTGGCAACTATACAGTTCGTGTGTATTTAAAGGGTAACAATAAGGACAGAAATCGAACGATTCCTTTTGAACTTTCAGTCGGTATCTTGTGATGGTTGCTTCTCAATACTAAACAAAAGCTTGAAAACTGTTAGGAGCGATGCGATAAACGTATCGCTCCTAACAGTTTTCTCGATCGCTGGAAGTGCAACAGTCTAAACACCTCCAACAGCGTATTATGCACGGGATCTTAGGCAGAAATTTTCTGCCCAATATAATATCGGCGGCTACCAACGACCATCTTTTGAGACACGGCAAAACACAAATCACCCTCATCAGCTTCACGCCTGTTTAGCACCGCAAAAAGGAAAATTGTATGTCCCCCCTAAGACACGAAGCCGCTGTACCAGTTGAATATCGACTGTTTGGACTCGATCGCCGGCTCATTTGGCCGACGGTGAGCGTTTATCTTGTGGTGTTTTTATGGTCGGGAGTCATGCCAGCCATCAACGAGGCTATTCATAACAAGGAGGTTTTAGCAGGGACAGCTTATGATGTCGGTCCCGTAAGGTTTACGCCAACTCAAGGCTGGGTGCTAACTAAGACCCCATTACCTGTCGGGAGCTCATCAACCGCAGAGGTCTTCAAAGATGGCGTCACGTTTAGCGTCAAGAGCGGTGTCTGGAAGGGAACTGCCGAGGAACTCCTCAACCAGATCGCGAAAGACCAGCATGAATTTATTGTCGAGGGTAAAACAGTTCCCGTTACAACACTGCAAAAGGTTGCCGGAGTAGCTAAGGAGTTATGTAAAAATAACTTGAACAATTAACTGACTACTTTGGGTTTGATAATATAGTTCCACTCACCATGAAAAGAATTTCGTTCGATTGCGATAGTATCAAGCTCTTGGTCTGTAACCT
>NZ_JBWQXL010000077.1:0-16843 GCF_056620565.1 Nostoc sp. LEGE 12454 | reverse complement strand
ATCATCTGACAACACAGCGCGGTTGTGGACGCTCAACGGGCAACTACTACAAGAATTCAAAGGGCATCAAAGCACAGTCTTAAGTGTGAGTTTCAGCCCGGACGGCAAAACCATCGCCACGGCATCAAAAGACAACACAGCGCGGTTGTGGACGCTCAACGGGCAACTGCTACAAGAATTCAAAGGGCATCAAAGCACAGTCTTAAGTGTGAGTTTCAGCCCGGACGGCAAAACCATCGCCACCGCATCATCTGACAACACAGCCCGGTTGTGGACGCTCAATGGACAACTGCTACAAGAATTCAAAGGGCATCAAAGCACAGTCTTAAGTGTGAGTTTCAGCCCGGACGGCAAAACCATCGCCACGGCATCAAAAGACAAGACAGCGCGGTTGTGGACGCTCAATGGACAACTGCTACAAGAATTCAAAGGGCATCAAAGCACAGTCTTAAGTGTGAGTTTCAGCCCGGACGGCAAAACCATCGCCACCGCATCATCTGACAACACAGCCCGGTTGTGGACGCTCAATGGACAACTGCTACAAGAATTCAAAGGGCATCAAAGCACAGTCTTAAGTGTGAGTTTCAGCCCGGACGGCAAAACCATCGCCACGGCATCAGATGACAAGACAGCGCGGTTGTGGACGCTCAACGGGCAACTGCTACAAGAATTCAAAGGGCATCAAGACTGGGTCAGAAGTGTGAGTTTCAGCCCGGACGGCAAAACCATCGCCACCGCATCATCTGACAACACAGCCCGGTTGTGGCCTGTGGAAAATTTAGACCAATTGCTGGTGCGGGGTTGCAATTGGCTGCATGATTATTTGCAGAATAACCCGAATTTGAGCGAGAGCGACAAGCGTCTGTGCGATGATATTAAGTGAAAGCCAAGCGATGCAACAAGCCAAGGAAACTTCTACGCACTTTGTAGAAGTTTCTCCAATACGGTTCGGTTAACGTTTTCATATTTTAAAGATCCCCCCAACCCCCCTTAAAAAGGGGGGCTTCTAAGCCTCAGTGTGTATAATAAACCTGATAGGCAAAACAGAGCGAAAAATTATGCATCGCCGGATTAACATCACCTTGCCAGATGAGACAATTGAACTAATCGATCGAGTCATTGAAAAAGGCGATCGCAGTAAATTCATTAACGAAGCTGTGCAATATTATATTGCTGAAAAAGCCTTAGTCAATCTTAGAGAACAATTAAAAGAGGGAGCCATCCAACGCGCAGAACGTGATTTGGGTTTAGTAGAAGAGTGGTTTGACTTGGAAGAAGAATTGTGCCACAGAAACGAAAAGTAAATTACCCCAAACGTGGTGAAGTATACTTAGTCAATTTCGATCCAACTATTGATGCAGAAATAAAAAAAACACGCCCAGCTTTAATCTTGCAAAATGATGTTTCTAACGAACATAGTCCGATCGCGGTTGTAGCTGCCATCACCTCAAAGTTTGCAGAACCTTTGTATCCCACTGAAGTGCTGATTAGAATACCAGAAAGCGGTTTAGAGGATGATTCGGTTGTACTTCTCAATCAGATTCGCTCAATTGACAAGCAAAGGCTAATTAAATGTTTGGGAATTCTGCACCCAGAAACGATCGCACAGGTAGATCGAGCAATTCAAATCAGCCTTGGCCTAGTGAAGCTTTGAGGCGATGTCTGGCGACAAGCCGCTTCTCTACAAGACGCTGCGCGTAGCTTGCTTCTCCATAGGAGTATGCGTCTACGCACCCTCTGGAATCATCTCAAGCGATCGCTGCCATCTCTTCTCTAACCCAATACGGTTCAGTTAAGGCTAAAACTCGTTGTCAAAGTCAATTTTTTAACGAACCGCCAAGGACGCAAAGGACGCAAAGAGAAGAAAGAAATGTTTAACTGGACTGTATTGTTCTCTAACCCCCTTCTCCTCTCATGGGGTGATGAAGTAAACTGATTTGCCATGCCATCATCAGCAATAAAACAAAACGTCAGTTGAGGTTTTTCATGGCATTAGAAGGGGTGATTTTAGATATTGATGGCACACTGGTTATAAGTAATGATGTTCATGCAAATTCTTGGGTAGAGGCATTTGCAGCTTATGACTTGGATGTGCCATTTGAAAAAGTTAGACCGCTCATGGGCATGGGTGGAGATCGACTTATTCCCAAAGTAGTGCCAGAATTAAATAGTGAAGAAGGAACTGGCAAAGCGATCGCAATTTACAACGATCCAGAAGATTTACTACAGCACTATGACTCTTCTATTCTGGGTGCAAATGCTTAAATCTTAAAAGAAGGAAGAAGGGTAGGCGATCGCAGTCGATTCATTAACGAAGCTGTGCAATATTATACTAATCAAAAAGCCTTAGTCAATCTTAGAGAACAGTTAAAAGAAGGAGCCATCCAACGGGCGGGACTTGATTTGAAGTTGGTGAAGTTTTGAGGCGATATCTGGTGAAAAGCTACTTTGCATCTGCGCTTCTTGCCACTTTTCTAGAAGACGCGATTAATCGCGTCTCTACTCCTTTAGCTCATACCTTAGTGTAATTCCTGATTACCTTGGCTAAATCTGGCACTGCTTCTTCTACGTGCTTCTTGGCTGAACCCCGAAGTTTTTCATAGGTTCCTCGCACGATTTGGCGGTTTGAGTTCTTGATTCTCGCATCGGTAACACCCAGTAGCGCGTCTGCTGTATCAGAGCGATTCGCACTCAGATATTCAACTGGATCGCCTTTCTCTATGCCTTTACTCCAGATGGGATCGAGAGCTGTAAAGCATTGCGGTAATATCTGCTCAACGACATGGGGAATATACCCTGGCTTAACCCCTTTCAAAGCAGCAAAGGCAGTTTTCAAAGCGATGCCGCTCATACCTGACTTCGATGCCAGCTGTCCTTCAATCATGTTGCAACAATCATCTATGACCATAGCCTTTTTGGTCGGGTTCAAAAGTCCGTCGCTAAGTCCCATTTCACTCTTCCTTATCTAAGTACTTAATTCTATTCGACTAATTTTTTTAGCAAGCAGGAAATTACAGAAAATGGTATCAGAGTTAGAGGATGTTGTGGATAAGCTGATACGCTTTTAGGCTGCATAGTTGAGAAGAGGCAGAGGGGCAGAGGGGCAGAGGGGAAAGACCTCTTATCTGCTGCCGTGAATCAGAGCGGAACATGGGGCTGAGTCCATCCACTTCTTAATAAGTGGTTCTTCGTACCCTACGGGAAGCTAGCGCAACAGTGAGGTTAATCCATTTTCTGTTTTATCCCCCCTGCTCCCCTGCCCTCCTGCTCCCCTGCCCTCCTACTCCCCTGCCCCCCTGCTCCCCTGCTCCCCTGCTCCCCTGCCCCCCTGCTCCCCTGCCCCCCTGCCCAAACTTAGGTTATCCCATCCTCCTGAGACCTAAGTTGCGTCTCTGGCTGATTTGAGCCAGCAGGTAGAACTTCATGTCTAGTTCCCGAAGCTCCATTTGGTGAATCTGGAGGATTTGAACCTCCTCGCTTCCCAGGTAATATAGCCTGAGCCAAGCTCTTAACCAAAATATAGAGGATTGGCACCAAGAACAAACTCAAGAACGTGGAAAGCAGCAGCCCCCCAAACAGTGCTGTTCCTAAAGACCAACGGCTGCTGGCTCCAGCCCCTTCAGAGATTACCAAGGGCAAAAATCCTAACAACGCTGCAAAGGATGTCATTAAGATCGGTCGCAAACGTTCTTGCCCCGCTTTCACCGCTGCCCTTGTGTAGCTCATACCCTGCTCATGCAGTTGATTGGCAAATTCCACGACTAAAATCGCGTTTTTCGCAGCTAGACCAATCAAAGTTACCAAACCTACTTGGCAATAGATATCATCCACCACTTTCGGGAAGAGGCTGCCTGCCATGAAAATATTGGAACGTAGCCAAATCGCTGTCATTGCTCCCAAGACTGCTAGGGGAACTGTCAGCAAAATAATAATCGGGTCAACGTAGCTTTCATACTGAGCCGCCAGCACCAGAAAGACAATAACGATCGCTAAACCAAAAATCAAGCCTGTAGCTCCCCCGGATGTTTTCTCTTGGAGATAAGTCCCTGTCCACTCATAACCAAAACCTTGAGGTAAGTTTTCTGCTGCTATTTGCTCCATCGCTTTAATCGCCTGTCCAGAACTAGCACCGGGAGCCGGAGCGCCCTGTACTTTAATTGACCTGTACAAGTTGTAATGGGCGATGGTTTTCGGCCCCACAAAGGGAGTAATTTTCACCAAACTGCTCAACGGAATCATTGCCCCACTGGCAGAGCGAACATACAGCTTGCCAATATCATCTGGATTAGAACGGAACACCCCGTCTGCTTGGACATATACCCGATACTGTCGCTGTCCCTGCACGAAGTTATTCACATATTGCGATCCCAGGTAAGTTTGCAATGCCCCAAAGATGTCGTTAATTTCGACATTGAGAGCTTTGGCTTGGTTGCGGTTTACCTGAATGTCAAATTGGGGAGTATCTGCGGTGAACTGAGTGAAGACTCCTTGGAGAGCAGGATTTTTACGTGCCGCCCCAATCACTTTTTGAGCAGCCTCAATTAAGGTTTCAATCGGCGCACTGCCGGTTTTGTCTTGAATGATAAACTCAAAACCACCCGTAGTACTTAATCCTCTCACTGGAGGAGCATTTACTGCGATCGCTCTGGCTTCTGTAATTGTAGAGAGCTTTTTGTTTAGTCTCTGAAGTATGCCATAAACAGATTGAGATTCTTCAGTTCTCTCTTTCCAGGGTTTCAGGTTAGCAAAGGCAATACCTAAATTAGAAGCATTGCCATCGAAACCAAAGCCACTGATCATAAAACTAGCTCTGACTTCGGGAGCCGATGTGACTTCTTTGACCACCTTGTCCATCACAGATTCGGTATATTTCAAAGAAACCCCGTCAGGCCCTTGGACAATGACAAAGAAGTAACCCTGATCTTCCTCTGGAATAAATCCGGTAGGTACTGCTCTGTACATCAAAACCGTTGCTAATAAACCAGTGACAAAAACGCCAATTACAATCGGCTTGATATGGGTAAGGTAGCTAACAAACCCGACATATCGGCGCGTGAACCAAGCAAATCCCCGATTAAACTGTGTAAAAAACCACCCCAAAGGGCCGCGTGGAGTCTGAGCAGGGCGCATGAGAATGGCTGCCATACTCGGAGAGAAGGTTAAGGCATTAAAGGTGGAGATGCCAATGGAGCAAGCAACAGTTAAGGCAAATTGTTTGTAAACAATCCCAGTAGTGCCCGGAATGAATGCAACTGGAATAAATACCGCCATGAGTACAAGTGAAGTGGCAATAATGGCCCCAGTTAACTCCTTCATGGCTTCGACAGCCGCTTCAAAGGGTCTCATACCCTGCTCTAGTTTGACTGCAACTGCCTCGACCACAATAATCGCATCATCCACGACGATCCCGATCGCGAGAACGAAACCAAATAAGGTCAGTGTATTAATTTGAAATCCTAAAACCAACAGAGCCGCACACGTCCCAATCAAGGAAACGGGGATCGCTACAGTCGGAATGATTGTGGTACGCCAGTCTTGTAAAAAGACAAAAATTACCAAGACCACTAGCACAATCGCCTCAACCAGAGTGTGCAGAACTTCTTCTAAAGAAATTTCTACAAACGGAGTGGTATCAAATGCCAGCTGGGCTTTGAGTCCAGGTGGAAAACTTTTCTCTAATATCTTGATCTGTTCTTCAACAGCATGAGCAACCTTGAGGGCATTACTACCCGGAAGTTGATATATCCCCAAACCCACGGCTGCCTTGGGCGCATTTCCTGGGATGGTGAATTTGGCATCAGCCAGATAGTTCTCTGCTCCTAGTTCAACTCGACCGACATCTCTGACTTTAACTAGAATGCTACTAGTGGGGTTATTAGTAGTGCTATTAGTGCCAGTTGGACTTACCTTTAGCACCATATCCTCAAATTCAGCCGCATCTTTGAATCGACTGGTTGCCCGTAAAGCAAATTCAAAGCTTTGATTATCTGGTGCTGGTTCCTTACCAATCGCCCCTGCACCCACTTGAATATTTTGTTGTTGCAGGGCAGCTGTCACATCTTGCGGAGTTAGTTGATGTTGGGCAAGCTTGTTGGGATCGAGCCAGAGACGCATGGCATATTTGCGTTCCCCAAAAACCCTGGCACTTCCTACACCAGGAAGCCGTTTGATCTGATCGAAAATATACAGATCGACATAGTTGCTGATAAAAATGTTGTCATACTCATTATTTTCTGAGTAAAACCCATAGACAAGCAGCAAACTGCTCGATGCCGTTTCAACTGTCACACCTGTTCGTTGAACAGTATCTGGCAATTGAGGTGAAGCCAGTGCTTCTTTATTCTGAACGTTTACTTGAGCAATATCGCTATTGACATTAGTTGGAAAGGAGACAGTTATATTGCTCGAACCATCATTACCCGTATTAGAAGATATATAAGATACATCTTTAACACCATTAATTTGTCGCTCAATAATGTTGGTGACAGTATTTTCTGTTGTTTGAGCATCCGCACCAATATTGTTGGAGCTAACAGTAATTTGCACTGGGGCAAGGTCTGGTAGCTGAGAAATGGGAAGAATCGGTATACAGATGCTTCCCAGCAGCAAGATGATGAACGTGCAGACCGTCGTCAGCACTGGCCGTCTGATGAAGGTATTGACAAACATAAATCAAGGAATAAAGGAAAGTTTTCAGACTGGTTAGGAACGTAGTAGCTTTTTCTTAATATAAGGATTTATTAAGGCTTAATGTTAGATATTTTCTTTTTCCTATACTCCGTGTGGGAATGCATACATTTATGCTGATGACTGAATGTATCATTAAAGGCAGAGTCGGCAAAGCTTATAATTAACCGTTCCCATGTTTTGCATGGGAACGAGTCAAGTCTTATCAAGCTAGGTTTTTAGAACTTGTGTGTATACCGTAGCTTGTTGAGAAGGCTTCTAATTATCTTTGCCATTACTCGAAAAATTTAACAATTGATCGTCATTGACCCAAATTGCTTGTTGAGGTACAGAGATGGAAATTCCAGCTTCGTCTAGGGCAACTTTTAGGCGGCGGCGAAGTTCGCGTGCGACATCCCATTGTTTGAGGGGCTGTGTTTTAATCCAGACACGAATAATCAAACCGCGATCGCCAAATTGATCTATTCCCAAAACTTGCGGCGGTTCCAAAATTTGACTCTGCCATTGCATTTCTTGATTCATCTTATCGGCAATAGTTGCAATCAAGTTCAAAGCCTTTTCTGTATCGGCTTGGTAGGCGATGGGAATTGTTAAATCGGCTCGCGACCAACGACTAGAAAGATTGGCAACAACTTTAATTTCACCATTGGGAATCGTGATTAAGCGCCCTTCAGAATCCCGCACTTGGGTCATCCGCAGATTCAGATTTTCTACTAAGCCTCCCACGTTTCCCACATTAATCACATCGCCTAAAGCATACTGGTCTTCTAAAATGATCAAAAAACCGTTAATCGCATCTTTAATTAAGTTTTGCGATGCCAAAGACAATGCAACACCAACTAAACTAGCACCCGCCAGTAAGGGAACGATATCTATCCCCAAGGATACCAGCGCTATCAAGAAACCTACTCCTACCCAGATAGCAGTAGTGATACTTTTAGTGACACCAGAAAATGTGGAAACTCGCAATTGCAGCCGTGCAGAACTTTCTGGAGTGAGGAAAGCACCACTGCTAATCAGAGTGGAGGCGAAGCGGTCAATTAGGGCGTAGGTCAAACGAATTGCTACATAGGTTGCCAGGCATACGACACCTAATCGCAAAGGAAATTGGGCAGCTATGAGAATTGCTACCTGAAAACCTCGTGTATAGGGAAATAAACCCAAAATAAAGAAGCTACCACCTCCCCAAATTCCGGCTTGACTGAGCTGAAACAATCGTCTCTTGGCTTCTTGGAGATGTAGCTGCTGCCGTTGATTTAGTTGTGTTGTAATTGCTTGATCTGCTGGTTTTGGGTAGTTGAAGAGTTCCCTTTGGGGTTGGGAGGCAATGGAGTTTTCTAAATCCTTTTGGGAACGCCGCTGCCAGCTATATACCCCCCAACTCATGACAATCATTCCTAGTCCGATACCGCCAGCAATTTTACCTTGGTCGATTAAAGATTGAATTTGCCTTTCTTGCTTGGCTTGTTGCAAGTCTTCTTCTAACGATTCTTTGACTTGATTTGCCGATGTCGATACATCTACCTGTCGCAGTCCCGCATCTTCAGAAGTAACGGTCATCAGATATTGACCGTTGACATAAATTACTGGTAATTCGTTTACTTTGCGAACATCTACCTTGACTGGTGTGTTTGCTGGTGATTGAAAATAATTTTGACCAATTTTCTCCAACTTCTTTTGAATATCTTCTGAACGCTCAGGAAAATTGGTTCTTGTTGCCGCTATTTGAAATAACCGACGACCATCTAAATAAATCCAGCCCGAAACAACTCTGTTATCTGAATCATTACTAATACTGCTGGGAGCTTGCAATTGCGGTACAAAAGGAATCTGGGCTGTGGCTTTTGGCACAGATACAACGCCTATAGCCATTGAACTGGCGATGCCTACGGCGGGCAAAGCCAACGCCAAAAATTGAAAGCGCACTTAAACACCTCCTTGAATAAAATCTACTGGTGACTACTTCTATCGCTATCCTCCGCAATAACTTTGGGTAGATGTACCTATCTAAAGTTGAGGTTTTCCCTTTAGACAATGAAATTTTCATGTTTTTTTGTTTGTCTTCTATCTTTCGACAGATGACAAGATACTGAAAATCAACAGGTAAGGCTGATTAGAATATTACTCTTACCAAAGATAAAACAAAAAGGAAGAAGCTGACGATGAAGTTGACATTAGGGTAATCAAACGTCAAGCTAGTTTTGAGGACTGTTGACTAGTGATTTGCTTTCATACAAGCAAAAATCACCAGTTGTACAATAACCTAGTAGAGTGCGTAAAATTTACGTAGCTTTTTTAATTTTTTGAGGTAACTTTTGATGACCGCAACTTCTCCCCGATTAAAGCACGAGGTTAAAGACCTCGGCCTAGCTGCCTTGGGAAGACAGCGCATTGAATGGGCTGGACGCGAAATGCCAGTTTTGAAGCAAATCCGCGATCGCTTTGCTATCGAAAAGCCCTTCGCTGGTTTACGCCTTGTAGCTTGTGCCCACATTACAACAGAAACAGCACATTTGGCGATCGCTCTGAAAGCCGGTGGTGCAGATGCGCTTTTAATTGCTAGCAATCCCTTATCAACACAAGATGACGTAGCTGCTAGCCTCGTCGTCGATCATGAAATTCCCGTCTTTGCTCAAAAAGGCGAAGATAACGAAACTTATAACCGCCACGTCCAAATAGCTTTAGATCATCGCCCCAACATTATTGTTGATGACGGTAGCGATGTAGTTGCGGCTTTAATCCAACACCGCCAACACCAAATCGCTGATTTGATTGGTAGCACCGAAGAAACCACCACTGGTATTGTGCGCCTACGCGCCATGTTTAGAGAAGGCGTTCTCACCTTCCCCGCAGTCAACGTCAACGACGCCGACACCAAGCACTTCTTTGATAATCGCTATGGTACTGGGCAATCAACCCTAGATGGCATTATCCGCGCCACAAATATTTTGTTGGCTGGTAAAAACATTGTCGTCGTCGGTTATGGCTGGTGTGGTAAAGGTACAGCCCTCCGCGCCCGTGGGATGGGTGCTAACGTCATCGTCACCGAAATCGACCCCATCAAGGCAATTGAAGCCGTAATGGATGGCTTCCGCGTCCTGCCAATGGCTAAAGCTGCACCAGAAGGTGATATCTTTATCACTGTGACAGGTAACAAGCACGTCGTTCGTGGTGAACACTTCGATGTCATGAAAGACGGTGCGATCGTTTGTAACTCCGGTCACTTTGACTTGGAACTTGATTTGAAATACTTGGCTGCACAAGCTAAGGAAGTCAAAGAAGTTCGTCCTTTCACCGAAGAATACAAGTTGAAAAATGGTAAATCAGTTGTCGTTCTTGGACAAGGACGCTTGATTAACCTAGCTGCGGCTGAAGGACACCCCAGCGCGGTAATGGATATGAGTTTTGCCAACCAAGCTTTGGCTTGTGAATTCTTGGTGAAGAATAAGGGTAAGTTGGAACCTGGTTTGCACTCAATCCCTGTTGAAGTCGATCAAGAAATTGCTCGGTTGAAGTTGCAGGCTATTGGTATCACGATTGATAGCCTAACACCCGATCAAATTGAGTACATCAATTCTTGGACTTCAGGAACTTGATACATTGATTAATTGATTTTTTGGGGGATAGGCGTTTTGCTTATCCCTTTTTTTTGTGTTTCGTGCGAAGAGGTAAAGGAAGATAGGTAATATTTTTTATACTATAATCTGCTAATACGATATATTACATCATGCTTAGAAATTTTATTATGAAACAACTTAAGCAAGCAGTCCGGCAAGCCATATCAGAAGCCAAAAATATACGCATCATGAATCGTTAGGAGGATGCCAATTTAAACTAATCCAAATTGCTCTAGCTTGTACAATATCTTCATTGTTTAACCTTAAAGCTAAAACCGTTGCCCTTGCACAAGCAGTAATCCCAATAATATGAGTACCACCATTTGCCCACTGAAAATGATCTAACCATCTTTGTTGGCGAGGATTAAACAAAGATACAGATTCATTAGTGACAGGATCATTAGCAGTTATTTTTGCTCCTTTAAATTCATTACAGCGATAACAACAAGCAGATAAATTTTCTCGTTCATCACTTCCCCCTAATGAACTAGGCAAAATATGATCCATAATTAAAGGCATACCTATTAAACGGCTAGACGTGCGACAGTATTCACATCTGTATCCAGCCTCATTAATAACTTGTTGACGAACCGATTTGGGGATAGATGACACTGGGATTAATCTACTAATTGCTGAAAGTCTGGAATAGAATAACCTTTCCATTTTAAAAGTGCATAAGAGTATGCTTTTTTTAGCATTAAATAATCAGCACTTACTCGGAGCGATCGCAACAATAATCTATCTGATTCACTTAATTGATGATTTTGATTTTTATCTAAAAGTTGTAAATGCAGTTCTTGTTGAGTTTCTGGAATTTGACTTTGACCAACAGTTAATAATTCCTCAATCGTTAATTCTTGCATAGCAATTAATTCACCTTGTAATTCCAAAGGTGCATAATCAACAGCAGGAGGAACATTTGTTTGGTTAGTCATAAATTTTATAATAATTACTTAATTTCTAGTATAGCTTATTAGTTATTTATGATAAATGTATATTTACTTGTCTTCGACTCAAAACGAGAAGTGTTATTGCAATGGATACCTTAGATAATTATCGCGAAATCATTCAAAAAATATTAAACGAATACGCTCAACTACCCTATGCTTACGGAGAGCTAGAAAGACAACTAATTATAGACCAAACCGCTAACCATTACCTACTACTAACACTAGGCTGGGAAAATAATCAAGGCGTGCATAGTTGCTTAGTCCATATTGACATTATCAACGGCAAAATCTGGATTCAAAGAGACGGTACAGAATATGGTATAGCCAACGAACTTGTTAACGCTGGTATTCCTAAAAATCAAATTGTTCTCGCCTTCCAACCACCCGATATCAGACAGTATACTGAATTTGCTGTTACTTAATTAAGTCTAAAAAATACTGCTAAAGCTGCAATAGTAGTTGCTACAACTTAAAACCCTATGAACGTGGTGTACCCCTACTTTTATACTTCATTTACCTGAATAGGCTGTAACTAATTCGTAATTGGGCATTGCTTATTTTTCCTTTTCCCCATTCCCTTTGATTTGAATTTGCTCTAAACTCGACCTGAACGCAGCTTTATCAGCTCGTGAAGAATGATTAACAAAAACGAGTATAGACAAACATGATAAAAATGCTAGCTGAAAACTTGATAGGAATTGAGACAAGCTTACAAATTAATTGGGTTTGGCTAAATGCCAGCTTACAGTTTGCTAGTTGGGCACTCTTCTCACTTTTACTTGCTGAGATATTGAGAGACAGCTATCATGCTTTGTGTCACCAAGTCAATTGGCTTGCTAAATGGCACAACAAGCACCACATGGCTTATCGCCGCGATTTATCGATAGTTTCTCTGAAAGTTTACCAAGAATCGCAGCTTTATCACGACATTTTAGAGTCGAGTCTACTGCTGGTGGTATTGGTAGTTGTTGCCTTAATTGTGCAGCAAATGGGGTTATGGCTGGGCGTAGCTTACGCTTGCACCTTTTTGTATGGCGCGTCTGTGCGATATTTTCAAGGAAAAATTGATACAGATTACAACCACCTACCCGGCCCTTTAGAGACAATTCCATCCATTTGGTGGGTGAATCGGTCTTACCATTGGCGACATCATTTTGATGATGTTAACGCCTACTACAGTGGCGTCTTTCCCTTAGTTGATAAAATTTTGGGTACAGGACTGTCTTTCAAAGGTAAAACCATCGCTTTAACCGGAGCATCAGGAGCGTTGGGGCAAGCGTTGGCGGCTGAACTTGTCAAGAATAATGCTAAAGTCGTGGCATTAACCACTAATCCAGAAAAATTAGTAGAGCAAGTTGGGGTAAAGGTGGTTTCCTGGCAGTTGGGCAATGAAGCCAATCTGAAGGATAGTTTAGAAAAAGTAGATATTTTAATTATCAATCATGGAGTCAATGTCTACGCCAGCCGCACATCGGAGGCTATCATTTCCTCTTATGAAGTCAATACCTTTTCAGCATTGCGGTTGATAGATATATTTTTGACAACTGTAACAGGGCCACAAGCAAAAGCAACCAAGGAAATTTGGGTAAACACTTCTGAGGCTGAGGTTTCTCCAGCACTGAGTCCGCTTTATGAACTCAGCAAAAGAGCGCTAGGAGATATTGTTACGCTCAAGCGTTTGGATGGGGATTGTGTAATTCGCAAGTTAATTCTTGGCCCGTTTAAGAGTCAACTGAATCCTTATGGAGTGATGTCTGCACAGCAAGTTGCTCGTGCAATCTTATTTTTGGCACGGCGTGACTTCCGAAATATTATTGTGGCAATAAATCCTCTCACCTATCTGCTGTTTCCCTTAAAGGAAACTAGTACGTCGCTATACTATCGACTCTTCAGCCGGACAGCGAAAAGCGAATAATAGTTACGCAAACAATAGTCGAAAAAAATGATTTTCAGGTAGTAGTTTGTCAAGCTTAAATTGATAGGTAAGCAAGTTTGTGGTAAGGACTTTAGTTTTTATTTTCTAAGCACTAAAGTGCTTACTACAAACCCTCAAAAGTGAAAGTGAGCGCCTTAGCCTTGCAATAGTTTTGACAAGCAAGGGCGCAGGCGATCGCTAAATTAAAACAGAATTTGGATAAACTTGAGAAAGCGATCGTTTTTTAACAGCCATCATCCGAACTCCACCATTAGGAGCAAGGGTAAATCCGCGTCGTTGCAATTTAATAGGTTTATTTTCTACTAAGGTAAGTTGATAATTGGATAAAACTGTTGCAAGGACTAATTTGATTTCTAACTGAGCCAGGGCATACCCTAAACAGCGCCGAATTCCGCCACCAAAAGGAATAAACTCCCAAGGGGAATACTGGCGTTCTAAAAAACGTTCGGGATTAAATTGTTGAGGATTAGGATATAAGTCTTCCCGGTGATGCAGAAGGTAGATACTTGGCATTAAAGTTGTATTAGGAGGAAACTGATATCCTGCAATATTTATGGATGATTTGGTAATCCGTGGGAAAAGCACTGGCAAGACTGGATACATCCGCAGGGTTTCTTGGCAAACTGCGCTTAAGTAAGGAAGCTGGGCAATTTCCATCGGGTTCGGATTTTCTCCCAAGCTGTCGAGTTCCTGCTGCAATTTTAAGAGAACATCTGAATTTCGGTGAATTTGATAGAAAGCCCACGCTAGGGTTGTTGCTGTAGTTTCATGTCCAGCAAATAAAATTGTGATCAATTCATCTTTTAATTCATCGTCGGTCATTGCTTGCCCATTTTCATCCCGTGCTGCCATCATCAAGCTTAGAACGTCACCCTGGCTTTGATTGCTCTTTGTTCTTTTCTCTTCAATTTCTGCTTGAAGTAGCTGATGAATATGGCTTTGTCTACTTTTCATCTGCCCCCAAGGAGTCCATTTTCCCCAATCTTGTTGTAAGAATGGCAAAAATAGCATACTGGAGCGCAAAGGAGAATCAGTCATATCCAACCAACTAGTAAGTAGAGGTAAAATTAGTTGATAGCGTTCCCCTTCACTTAAACCGAAGACAATTTGTAAAATTACTTCTAGACTAACTTTCTGCATGGCAGAACGAGCCACAAAAGGTTGACCGATTTGCCATTGACTGGCGATTTGCTCGGTAATTAAGCAGATTTGTTGAGCATAAGTCTGTAGCCTTTCTCCATGAAAGGGGGGCATTAATAATTTTCGTTCTCGTCGATGGCGGGCACCATCCATTAACATGAGAGAATTTCGCCCAATCAAAGGTTCTGCAATTTTATTACCACGACCAATATCAAATTTAGAATCTTGACTGAAAATTTCTTGAATGGCTTGGGGATGGCTAAGAATTACATAAGAACCGAGTCCACTCAGTCGCATGGAAAAAATATCTCCATACTCTTGATTACACTTTTTCTGAAATCCAATCGGATCGGCAATCCATTCGAGCAGTTGCCACCACGAAGGGCTAGTAATGCGATTCGGTAATTGACTCAGCATAATATTTACCTGTGATTCCACTTGATAATCTTCAACAAATACACCCATTATCCCTGAGTAACCGTATTTAGGGACTGGCTCATAACCGTATTTATTAAGCTATCTAGCAAGCGATCGCGCGATCAAGATGTAAGTTCTTTTCCATACAACATTTCTTGTGAAATCACGTAAGATACCAGCGAACCAAAAAAAATATGAGCCATTGCTTCTGGGTCGGTGATTCCTAATTCTGGATGAGATACGAAATACTGACTCAGCATTTGCCGACCGCGTAGCACAACGGTTTGAGTATAAAGTTTGGCTAGTTCTGGAAAGTTTTGTGACTCGGTAATAATCAAACGCAACAATGCCAAATAATCGGGATTATCAGCGACTTCGGTTAAATAAATTTTAGCAATTTGACGCAACAAAATTGCTGGTTCACCATGCAATTGTTCTGTGCAAAAAATACTTTGAAAACAAGCGAGCGTCAACCGTTCTATCAACGCTTTAAATAGCTCTTCTTTATCTTGAAAGTGACTGCATATTGTTTGGTTAGATACTCCAGCCGCCGCGCTAACACGATTCATACTTGTTTTAGCGTAACCCTCCTGCAAAAATACCTGTATAGCTCCTTGCAAGATTTGCTCCTGCTTTGGAGCGATCGCAGGTAAAGGATTTTCTAGTTGGAAAGTATGGTTTATAGGCATCAAGAGTAAATTTTTTGACGTATATCTTGTATTGTCATACTAGACAGTCTAGTGTATTGACACATAATTTAGAATGTTCAATTCTCTTAGACAAAATATTTTTCACAATCCAGGGTGCTACTATGACTCAGACTATCCCAACATCCCCGGAAAATCTCAAAGATGCAGTATCGAAGCAGCAAAGCCGCAAGAAACCGATCCTTTTAACGATCGGGGTGCTGCTGGTGGTGGGTGGCATTGGCTACGCGGTGTGGCGCTCTCAACCGCAAGTATCGGCAAATATACTGCAAGTTAGCGGACGGATTGAGGGTTATGAAACCGAGATTGGGATCAAGCGTTCTGGGAGAATTGAGACAATTGCCGTGCGGGAAGGGGCAGCGGTTAAAAAGGGGCAAGAGTTAATTAAGTTAGACGACATAGACGATCGATTGCTGCAACAACAGTTGCTTGGTACTCAAGCGAGAGTGACATCTGCTAGGTATGATGAACAGCAAGCAGTTTCAGATGTAGAGCGAGTCACTAGAGAAATTCAAGAAATTAACAGCCAAATTAACGAAGCAAAACTTAATTTGCAGCAGTCTCAAGGAGATACCCAAGGAAGAATTGAGCAAGCACAAGCAAATGTCGCAGCAGCCAAAGCCACTTTGGTGCAAGCACAAGCGCAAGTTAAACAGGCAGCAGCAGAAGTTAATTTAGCAAAAATCAACCGCGATCGCTATGCCCAATTGGTAAAAGAAGGGGCGGTAAATCAACAACAATTCGATCAAGCCCAAACTACTCTAGATACTGCGATCGCAACCCTAGAAGCACGACAGGCAGCAGTTAATGCCGAACGCCAGCAATTACAGGCTACATCAGGAGCGTTAACTCAAGTTAAAACTACAGGTTTCAATCCTGACATTCGCAATGCCCAGTTAACAGCGTTAGTCAGAAAGCAGCAGCAAAGTTATGCTCAACTTAAATCTGCACAGGCGAAAGTTAACTCTGCACGTGCCAAAGTCAAAGATGCCCAAGCATCAAATCAGCAAATCCTCACCCAGATTGCAGACTCCAAAAAAGATTTAAATGTAGTTAGTCCCTTAGATGGAGTAGTTACAGCCCGGAGTGTCGAACCAGGTGCAATAGTTAGCAGTCAGACTAATATTTTGACAATTGTTGACCCCAAAACAGTGTATTTTAGAGGTTTTATTCCCGAAGGTGATATTGGCAGAGTGCGTCTAGGGCAAACAACAAAAATCTTCATTGATTCTGCACCAGAGAAACCATTAGAAGGTAAAGTCATTGCGATCGATCCGCAAGCTTCATTTACACCAGAAAATATTTACTTTCAAAAAGATCGAGTCAGACAAGTAGTAGGAATTCGGATCAAAGTTCAAAACCCTGATAGCTGCTTTAACCCTGAAAATC
>NZ_JBWQXL010000076.1:0-17036 GCF_056620565.1 Nostoc sp. LEGE 12454 | reverse complement strand
ATATTTAACAGCTTTTTCCAATTCTTCTCGGCTCTGTTTAATCTCAACTTGCAATTTGAGACCCATCACACTTGTACCAAATACACCCTTGTGAATAATTTAGCGCAGCTTCATACAGAAATGGTATAAGCACTTTAATATGGAAGCGATCGCCTACCTTCCATTGAAGATATATGGATCAGTGCGCCCCGCCCTTCACGTTTAAGATGAAGTAACGCCACCATCGCACCATATACTTGCCCCATCAAATTGACATCAATAAGATGCTTAAACTCTTCTGGTGTGGATAAGCTTAGGTGTCACTCAAATCTGAATCTCTTGTTGGCACAAGCGATTGAAGTTATCTATATCAGTAACTAGCTTTTCGATTAACTCGATAGACTCGTACATTGTTTTTTGATAACATTTTGGATGAGAAAAAGAAAAATTCAAGCCTCAGAAAAATATGGCAGTGCTTTTACCCAAACAAGGGATTTAATAAACTAAAAGCACTACCATATATTTTACTGAGGAGCATTTTATATCTGAAGATATTTAATGTTATCAAAAAACAAAAAATTCCTGATTCAATAAATAGGATTAAAACCGAATCAGTCCGTAATAAGCACTTGCAGCAACTAGGATAATTGTTAATACCCCCAGGGTTGTGCTAAGTAAAAATTGGATAGAGGTTTTTTGATTGAGAGCTTCTTTATTTCCACCTTCAAGTGTTGTCCGTTCGGTGTTGTTAGAATTGGTTACGTTGTCAGTGTTCATGGTTTTTATCCTGTTTGATTATTTATTACAATTTCGCCTATAATCCCAAAGATTAGATCTAACTTTAGTATGAACAAAAAAGGTAGAAATAACTCGATGGAATTAAAACTGACTTTCATCCACCTGATTACAAATCGGCATCTCAAACATCTTGCGAACTCCGTTATTTTTCCTAAGATAATCCGTACAATAATCGCTATAAGAATTCGTTAAAAATTCTGGATTTAATGCGCAGATATAGTAACACCTGTGAAAAGCATTTTTGTTATGAACAAATTGCTAATTTTCCTCACTATTTGAAGCCTGCGGAGAATCATAAACGCCCCAATATTCAATACCCCGATCGCGTAATATTGGTTCGGCGCGATGAATTTCTTCTTCTGAGCCTTCTAGTATAAGCAAATAATAACTCTGCTGGAGGCGATCGCTATAAACTCTGGCTCGCTCTTCAGGGATACCTAAATCACCTAATGCCTTCAGTAAATTCTGATTTGCTGCGGCTCCCACAGCAACACCTGCCACGCTACTAACCAATGCTACACCTACGGAACCTGCTGCGAGTACGGCTCCTAAACCGGGAAGTGCCAGACTACTCAAACCAAGTAACGCGCTACCCCAAGTAGTTGCTGTCAGTGTGTCTCCTACTGCTCCGGTTGTATCAACATCTCGATCGCCAATGCGATCGCTTATCTGCGCCTCACCTAAGTTTTCACCTTGTTCTACATCTTTAGCAATAACAGAAACTTTTTCCATCGGAAAATTTGCAGTTTTCAATTCATTAATTGCCTGCTCTATTCCTTGAGAATTCGCAAATACTCCTAATGCATGTATTGTGTTTTTAGTTATCATATTTTCTCCTTCGTAATTATTGTATTAGTGCGTCCATATATAACCTCGGCATTAGACTCTAATTCACGAGTTTATTTATTACAACGCTCCTAAATTGTTATTTATTGAATTATTTCCCCAAGGGGGGATAAATCATCAGTGAAGAATTATCGAACCAAGTGGAGTACGTCACGCACTAAACTATAGCCAGCTAAATCCCAAAGTACGTAAGAAATAAAGCCAATCATCGCTAAACGCCCATTCCACAACTCTTGTTGCGGATTCCATCCAAAAATCCAAGCATTGCGATCGACACCGTTATAGGCTTTAGCTTCAGTAGATAATTCAACCACTTTGTTCGTTTCAGTTGCCATTGTAAATATTCCTGAATAACTCTACTACATCCACATCTTAGTTACTATTACGGTTTCAGTTCTCTGTCTATTGGGGAATCTGAAAGCGTCACAGGAAGTATCTGTAAAATCTTATAGACTTTCGAACCTTTGGGCAAAAAAGCATCAGGAACTTGCTCAATAAGCTTTACAAAATCTCATCTCTCGCAGTTTCCCTACTTCAGACTCAACTTTCAAATTAAGCAATATCCTGATGCTATTTACTTTTTTTACAAACAGCCTTTTAGTCTGATTCATTCCTCAAGACAGATGCAAACGCAGATTTAATTGAACCTCCGGCTTCCTTGATTTTCTGGGCGATGGGTTGCTCATTATGCAAAAACACACGCGCACAGTTGCGTCCCGGCAAACCGGAAATTGAACCACCCGGATGACTTCCAGCACCAGTAAGATACAAGTTATCAATTGGTGTTTTGTAGTTAGCTAATTCCGGCAACGGACGGAAGCAAAGCATTTGTTCTAAGGTCATATCGATGTGGTAATAATTACCTTTATAAGTCCCTAACCGTTCTCCCAACTCAGCCGGACTTTCGACATGACGGGCGATGATTGAATGTTGCAGATTAGGCGAATACTGCGCCAGTTTATTAATCACTTTGTCTGCAACTTTGTTTTTCAGTTCATCCGTCCAACCCGTACCTTTTAAACCTGTACCCTGTGCACCAGCAATTTGATAAGGGGCAAAAAACTCTATCCATAATGTATGTTTATCTTCCGGTGCCATCGATGGGTCGAGTCCGGTAGGCATTACTACATACATTGATGGGTCTTCATCAGGAATTTTGCCGAGAGTAATCAGACTATGAGCTTGTTCTACATGATTGACGGAATCAGCAATCAGAATAGAACCCATCAGATAGTTATCTTGGTGATTGTGATGGACAAAACGCAATGGTTCAGATAAAGCACAATCAATTTTGAGGATGGTTTCATTGTTGTTGACGATGCGGCGATCTAACCTTTCGCGCAAGTTGCGATCGCTATTATCTACATCGCTAGTATCCATTAGTTGCAAGAATAAGCGCTTGGCATCAATACTTGAAATTACACCTTTGTTGGCACGATATTCTTTGCCACCAGCAACCCGCACACCAACCGCTTTACCATTATCTACCAAGACTTTTTCTACCTTTTGGTCGGTGAGGATCGTACCACCTTCAGCTTTTACCATCTTCACCAAAGCTTCCACAAGTCCACCACTACCACCACGCGGTCTTGCCATACCAGGATTATGACGCAACATCATCATCATCGCCCCAAAAGACATAGCTTTTTGCGAGGGAGGGGAACTCAGTTCGGCTGAGAGTCTAGCCAGAGGTGCTTTGACAAACTCCGAATCGAAGTACTCGTTAATATTATCTGTGGCACTGCTGAGTAAGGTACGCAGTAAATCAAGGGTTGTGTTAGAGCCACCTAGAAGAGAAAATAAGTCTTGCAGACTATTGAGATTGTAATTACCAGCAATATCAACAATTGATTTGGGTGGTGCATTGAAGAAAGGAGCAATCCCTGTGATAAAGCGCTGCCAAAAATCGGCATATTCAGCGTATTTTTCCGCATCACGCTGACTGTAACGGGCAATTTCTGCACAAGTCTTTTCCACCGATTTGTGAGCTAAGAAATACTTGCCATCTGGATGGGGGCAAAAGGCAACTGGATCGCAGCTAAGATATTCCAAGCCGTACTTATGCAGTTCCAACTCTTGAATAACTGGCCCTAAGAAAATAAACAGATGGTTAATCGCGCAAGGACTAAATTTAAAACCAGGTGCTTCATCAGGCATAAGTTCTTCAGTTGTGCATCCACCACCAGGGAGCGATCGCCCTTCTAATAACAGGACGCTGTAACCAGCTTTTAGCAGGTAGCCAGCACAAACTAAGCCATTATGACCAGCGCCAATAATTACAACGTCATACGATTCCATGACTGCAATGTGGTAAGTAAAGTATATTCCCTGATATTAGAAAGTGTTGAAGATATCTAAATCTTTCGTGGGTTATAGAATATTTATATATCTATGGGAATCCTACTTGAATTTTGCTAAGTATACTGAGAAATAAACTTTTGTATACCAAGCTTATAACCACCTTGGTTGTTCAAAAATAAATAGGAGTCCTATAGTAGTAGTGTTTTTATTACCAATAAGTAAATTTATTTTTAACCCACTTTTGTTACTATATTAGACCTCTTGCATAAATCAGAACTAAGAACCTCACCCCGCCAAAGCTACGCGTTGTCTCCCCCTTTCGATGCTTTGAGGAGGGGGTTGGGGGTGAGATGTTAGTGACTTTTACAAGAGGTCTATTGTACTCAACCAAGAAACACTATAGATAAATCCAGAGTTTATATTATTTATAGCTAGTATCATTTTTTACCTATATTCTTGCAGTCATTTCTTCTAGTTCTTTGAGGTGCTGTGCGTTCACAAGCCATTTCTCTTCATAGTTAGATTGATCTGTAGCATATTGACTATGTTGCTCTTTTAGTATTGCAATTTCATGATGAATTATTGGTAACGCTTTCCCTTGGGTAATTACTTTTTTTAGCAACTCAAACCGTAATGTTTCATTAATTTGACGCAAGAGTTGCGAGATACAACGGCTAATGATAACTTCATTGCTAAAAGCAAGAATTCTATGAGATTCATCATCTTGACATAATAATTGCTCGCTGACATCAAACAAAGCTTCTACAACTGAAGGGATGTAATTCACAGGAATTTCTTCAGTGGAATTTTCTAGCTGTTCTATAAATACCCTGGCTTGCGTTATGCCGTTTGGAAGTTTTTGTTTAGCAAGTTCTATGAGATAATTTCTAAATTTTTCTGGATTTTCAACCCAACCAAGGATAATTTTTATCTGAATATTAGATAATTCACCTGCTGATAACGACAGACGAAAGTAAATAGGAAATATTTCTAAACTACACACACGTAGCTGTTCGCGCCATTCCAACTCTTGCTTTTCATCTAGAGAAGTATTACCCAAAATGAATTTTAACTTAGGAAAAAGGTGTATTAGCAGGTTTTTAACAGGCTGCTTGTCTTCATCTCGCAGTTGAGCAATCCAGGTATTCAGAAGATTCTTGAGTTCGTCTATTGAAAGGTTTACCTCTCCTACAAAAATATGAGGATTTTGATGAATTATACTATAAATTTTTGGGCAAAAGACTCGCAAAGACTCAATAGCAATAAAATCAACAGGGTTTACTTCATCTTTTACTACTGGATACGTCACTGTTAAAGTGTTAATAAGACGAGTAATATCGCGGATGTTAGTAAGAAAGTGTTCTATTCCTTGAAAGTAAATATCACCCCAGCGAGTTTGGTTAATTTGTTGTTTTGGAGTTTCCGTAAATATATTATCAAGTTTTTCAAAAAGTAGCCTGCGAAGTGAAGTTTTATCAGGATTAGGTAACTCAAAACTAACTTGAATAATCTTTTCTAAGTATGCTTCCTCAGATGTTTCTTTAGTATCTGCAATTTTTCTCATTACAACTTCTTTATCAAAAACCAGCAGATAGACAAGATTAGTAAAATTTCGCATTGCTTTAAAAATACGAAATAACTGCTTGATATCTTCAGCAGGCAACCGATCGATATCATCAATTGTTACGACTATTCGCCGTTGCTGCTGTACTAACGTATCTTCTACTTCTTCTTTTAATTCGGCAGCTTCCTTGTCCTTCTCGTCCAATAATGCTGCTAATGCCTTGCCGGTTTGAGCATAAGGTAGAGGAATGTCTGAAATAATGGCGGCAAAATCAGCTAGTCTCTCTTTCAAACCTTTTGGTACGGATGACTGTTGGCTTAAAACGTTTTTTAATTGGTCAAAAAAGCGTCTTGTGATATTTTGATGCGCAGAGAATAACCAAGGATTAAAAGGAACGATGATTGGTTTCTCCTCGTCTGGCTTTTGCTGAAGATAGTGAACTACAAAGTTTAATAATGTAGATTTGCCAGAGTTCCAAGAACCGTAAACTGCAATAACGAAACCTTCAGGAAAGGTCATTTTGCAAATACTGTCTGCTAGATACTTGGCAAAGTTGGCATTTCCTAGCAGGTCTTTTTCAGGATCGACTAAGGAGCTATCTACCGATATATCGTTAATTTCTGTTTGTGCCATAAAAGAGTTTTTTACTGATGTTGCGATCGCCTCTATCGGGGCGTAGCCCATAGTGACACATTCAGTAGGATGAGCAATGATACCTTAGGATAGAAATTTTCAGTGGAATAATTTCCTCAAGACTTATGCAATTGGTTTTAGATTACTTATTTGGCATCGCTGAAATTAGGAGGTTAAATAGACAAACAGTGTATATGGTAAATTTTCTCTCCACATTATCTAAAAAGACTACTCAAATAACTTGAATTTCAACCCAAATCATAACTATTGGTTAGATAAATGCAGCATTCTTTATGTCTATGTGTACTAGTGGGAGCTAAATTTTAATATTCCTATATAAAGGTATTAATCCTCAAGAATGATTTTGAAAAAATCCGATTATTTTCTCTTCACCAAATATTAATTAACTGCTAAATTTATTACACTAAAGCTTTGAGCAAAATCTATATTAACTTTAGGTCAAATAATTGACTTATGAGATGGAAGCCTAGCGCCAGTTATACAGCACTTTGCAACTAAATGAGGTACAGAAGCAAGGATTCACAAATCAAATTATTCTTCTCCCTCCTGCCTTCTGCCTCCTGCCTCAAAACCAGTGACTTTGTACCTCATGCAAAAGAAAACTGCTGTATATTAGTTATTTCTGTTCAAGCTGTTTATAGTCAATACTTACTATGGACTAGTTCTTCAGGATAAGTAAGCAATTGCAATGCCTTAGAACTTATTGATTAAATATTATATAAGTTTTACTAATTGTGGCTAGTAGTAGCTATAACAATTTAATTCTTTAAATATTGACTAAATAATATGGTTCAGCCCCAAGAAGATGACATTTCAGTAGAAGCTAGTTCTCTTCCCCCTGTCCCCATTCAAGAAATCTCAGAGGATAGGGCATTAACAGAGACGGTACTTTTCCCAACTCCAAAACTGTTTCTAAAAATTCCTAAGCCAGAAATTCGCCAAAGTCTCAAGGCGTTAACTTATGAAAGTCTCTTTGCTGCGATTCTTTATAGTATCATCGGCGGCGCGTTGCTCAGTAATTTCTTGCTAGAGTTAGGTGCTGGCCCAGTCGAAATTGGTCTACTCGCGGCTATCCCTCAGATGGTGAATCTGCTTCAACCACTGGGAGCGTATTTGGTAAATCGAAGTACCAGCTTCCGTTGGTATTTCATGTGTATTTTCGTCCCGTCACGGCTGCTATGGTTGATTCTTCTACCAGCGATTTGGTTGGTTACTTCATCTCGTATTACTGGATACCAAGTAGTACAGTTGACATTAGCAATTCTCTTAGTAGCTAATATCATCGAAGCTTTTGGTCGCGCGCCTTGGCTTGGGTGGTCAGCTGTGTTAGTACCTCAACGGTTGCGGGGGCGATATTTCGGCTTTCGCAATAGTATTCTCGGCTTGACTAACCTTGTTGGTGTGCCTCTGCTAGGTTTAGCGGTATCAGCTTGGCCTGGTGGAACCCTTCAAGGTTATGGTGCAGTCTTGGTTGTAGGAATCATCTTAGGGCTAATCAGTGTGGGCTGTCAGTTCTGGATGACTGATATAAACCCGCAGCTTTTAAAAGTTGGGGATTTAGACACATCACACCCACAGCCCAAAGGAATAGATTTTAGCTTGTTTAAAGATGCTAATTTTTTGAAGTTTGTGCTTTACCTGAGCATCTGGTGCTTTGCTGTTAACATCAGCAATCCTTTCTTTAACCTCTATATGCTGGATAACCTGGATATAGATATTAGTGTAGTAACGATTTATCACGGCTTAGGAACTGGTGCGAATATGCTAATGCTGCTTTTGTGGGGCAAACTGGCCGACCGAATTGGGAATCGTCCACTACTATTATTAGTGGGAGTCTTGGTGGCGGTGACACCTCTGCTGTGGCTCTTGGTTGGAAGCGATCGCATTTCTTTTTGGATCTGGCTACCCTTGTTGCACATACTAGCTGGCGCAACGTGGGCAGCAATTGATTTATGTACCAACAATTTGATGATGGGAATAGCACCGTTGCGTAATCAGTCGAGTTATTTTGCGATCGCAGCTGCAATTGCTGGTATCACTGGAGCAATGGGTATTACTGTCGGTAGCTTTCTAGCAACTCTGCCCGGTATTGCGGGTTTACTGGGGTTGTTTGTTCTCTCAGGCTTACTACGCATGGTTGCACTTGTACCTTTAGTTTTTGTTCAGGAGCAACGCTCTATACCACTGAGTCAGCTAATGCGATTCTTATTCCCAATGAAGCAGTCAACCGATCTGATAGAAGTGGAATAATAAGTTTTCAATTATGTATTTCAACAACATCCCAGCAAACTATAGAGTCGTTGAGCATCACGAATAGCGTTTCCATCGGGGTCGTTGTTGAAATACACGTAAACGTCAATCTCCTGCATTAGAAATGAACGGATATGCTCAACCCATGTAGATAATTCTTCATCGCTATAACCTACGTTCCATTGCCCACTGTGCATACGGATATAAGTCCAAGGGGCACTATTTTAAAGGCTACAGCCGCTTACTATAAATATTTAATATCCTTAAAATAATTTTCAAGTTAGTAGTTGATGGCTGAATTTTTGGAGTTGAAGTTGAACCCAATTACCACCTTTCCCTATACATTGATGGCATATATCTCCATAGCCTTCGCCTTGGTCATTGCATACAATTAACCTGGCTCGACCTGTCTGAGAATTTTGCTGGCAAATTAAACATATTTTACTAATTTTGCCTGTATTACATTCTATTTGAAATTTCATGTCTCTTCTCCTGATTAAATATATTTAAATGAAGTGAAAATTATCTATTTGAGATTTATATTTTTTGAAAAGTTTTATCTATAAAAGAGTGCATCAAAAATAAAATTTATGCTTTATCAGCTTGGTTTAACTGCTTGACCAATGTAGCAAATAGAAGTATCATTATTAATTTTTATCTCAAATAATTCTGCTTTTTCACCTTTAATTTGATTATTTAAGCCTTTAAGCAGGATATTTTTCAATGTTTTAAAGCTACTCCCACCCGTCAAATCAAATCCTTTAATTTCAAAATCTGCAAAGCCAGCCTTTTTCATTACTTCTATCATTTCTTGGGGTTTAATAAACTTATTCCAGTCATGAAGTCCAGGCGGTATATGATTTAGGGTATCTTCTAAAAGCCAAATCATTATAAATTTAGACTTAAAATTTCTATTAATTGTGTCAAACAAAAATAATCCATCTGATTTTAAAACTCTATAAGCTTCTGAAATAACTTTTTTCCAATCTTCAACATGTTCTAATACGTCAAAGCACAAAACAACATCAAAACTATTTTCTTCGTAAGGGAGGTTTTCAGCTAATGCTCGCTGATAATCAATTTTTAAATTACTTGCTCTAGCATGTTCTTGGGCTATTATAATTGAATTGAAAGATAAATCTATTCCAGATACATCCGCGTTTAGATTAGCTACAAATTCACAAGCTAATCCTCCTCCACAACCAATATCTAAAACTTTCAATCCTTTCCAATCTGGCACGAATTTTGAAAAAAACTCGAATCTTGACTTGTTAAGATGGTTAGAAAGATATAAAGTTTCTTCTTCCTTCCACCATTTATCTGCGTTTAAATCGTAGTATTCTAAGTTATTTCTTTTCATTGTCTATTTTCCTTGTATAAAACAAGTTAATTCATTGAAAAATTAGGCAAAAATTTCAATTTATATGAGGATAAATGAAACTTGATAATGCCAGATATAGCAATCCTATTTGAGTTGTGAAAACTATCGAACCGCCAAGTCGCCAAGATCGCCAAGAAAAGAAACAGAGAATTTCACAAATATTTAGGATTGCTATATCAACAGTGGCGGTGTTTAAGGGAGCCATTGTAATCCCTTATCCTGTAATTGCTGCTCGATCTGCTGCATTTCTTTGATACTTTCTCCAGTAGCGATCGCATAAATTTCAGTATAGATTTTTCCGTATTTAGCTTTCTCTAAAGCCGACAGAATGATTAAGTCTTTGCGATCTAGTTCTGGTTTTAAGGCCACTAAAATTGAATCTAACGTTCCTTCCATACGGTAGTCACTGGAATATTTAGCTACTTCCTTTCCTAGTCCCAGTAGGGTGTGACGCTGCAAGCACAATGGAGTCGATCCATTGACTCGAAAATTGGCATCGATCGCATAAAATTGTCCGTCTGGATCTTCCAGCACATCAAAGCCAATCACGCCGAAATAACCCTGTTTGTGAGCATACTGACCAATGGCAGCAATCATCTCAAAAAACTTGCTCATATCAGTGTTGCGGTAGTCAATCAGTCCGCCTAAATAGTTGCCTTCTGGAGTGACGAGTTGGCTGGTAGTGCCGATGAGGGTTATCTCTCCTAACTTGTTGACATAGAACTGTACGCAGTAATTCTGCACCTCATTCTTGACGAACTCCGAAACAATAATCGTATCGAGCAACTGAATATCAAGATATTTCCTGATTTCTTCAAAACAGTAGTTCAAATCGCTGGAGCTTTTGATAATATAAGTACCTTCTCCTGATAGTCCGTGGGACGTTTTAATTAAATAGGGAAATTCTGGTAATTTAATATCTTCGAGATTGACTTCATGCAAATTGTAGCTTTCGTATTTTGGACATTGCACCCCCAGTTGGTCTAGCGTTACTTTGCTAAGTAAGCGGTAATGGGTGTCTGAATCAACAGCGTGTTTTTCAGGTTTTAGACGATCGAAGGGAAATAAAGTGATGAGTTTGTCAAAATGTTCGCCCTGGCTGAGGTCATCCAAATAAGTTGAGCAATCCATCATCGATCGATTGGAGTCGCTGCCGAAATGTTCTTGCCAGTATTCAAGCAGAGACTTTGGTGGTGGAATAATCACAATTCCAGGAATGCGATCGCCTAATACAGCCAGATTTTTCCACGGTTCCTTCTGACAAATCTTGTCGAAGGAGGTTTTGGTGGCTTCACTACTGCCATCTTGAATAAAATATTTTTTTCGGTTAGGATAAGCAGCCCAACTGGCAGTTGCAGGGTAATTTAAAATAAACCCATAAGATGCATCTGTGATATCTTCAGCAAACAAGTCAGAAAGAGAATTCCCTTGAAAGTATTGAAAGTTATATTTTAAATTCATCTAGTCCTCCGAGAAACCGCATCCACAAAGAGGATGCGGTTTTTTTTAGAAAACGAGTTTCCTGGATTTCCAAATAATATCAACTTGAAAAAATTAAGCTGTATATTTAAACTTGAAAATTCAGATGTAATTTGGCTTCATTAATTACGCATTATCTGAGCGTAGCCGATCGCGAATTGATATGAGTTATTTCTTGGTAAAGACAGCCACCTTGTCTTGTCCTGCGGTCATATAAGCACAAGCCATGTGTGATGAATTATAGGCCCAACCAACGCGTCCTTGACGGTCTATGAGGATGCACCCAGCTTCACCTTTAACCTTAGAAACCAAAGCGTCAATCGCCATCTGTGCGGCTTCATCTGGATGCCGATCGCCAGTCAAAAAATCGATTGCAGTTTTAGCCAAAACCACCGGGATAATCGACTCACCATCACCTGTTGTTGAGCAAGCGCCGAATTTATTATCAGCGTATAAGCCACAGCCAACGATTGCACTGTCACCAACGCGGCTACATTGCTGCTTTGTAGTCCCGCCAGTTGAAGTGCCAGCAGCTAAAACACCGCTAGCATCTAAAGCAACACAACCTATGGTGTTGGGGCGATCGATAACTTTCCGATCTTCCTTCCACTGCTGCCATTGCTCCTCGGCTATTAAGTCTTCTTTTTTACACATTTCAGCACCACAATCTATAGCGAAGCGTTCTCCACCCCGCGCTACTAGCAGCCTGGGTTTTTCATCCATAATTTTTCGGGCAACCGAGATTGGATGACGTACACCCTGAACTGCTGCGATCGCTCCCCAACATAATGAGCCTTCCATGATCGCCGCGTCTAACTCCACTTCTCCGTCGCTGTTGAGAGTTGCACCAAGACCAGCGTTAAATGTCGGGTCAGCTTCCAAAACACGAGTAGCTGCTTCCACAGCTTCTGCGGCAGTACCTCCGCTAATTAGTACTGCCCAACCAGCTTCTGCTGCTGCTGTACAGCCTGCATTATTGGCTGCAACTTTGTCGTCTGTGATGGTTTTTGCTCCACCGTGAACAATGATAGTCGGTATCATATAATTTCTTCTTGTTAGTATGAATTTTGTGAGACTGCAATCGCTTTAACGGGTTCGTCTATTAGTTGCAGCGATCGCATTTTTAAAGTCTCTAAACCCAAGTGCTGGGTTGCAGATATAAACACAGCTTCGGGATAATCTTGTTGAACTCTAGCCCAGGTTTCGCTATCTACTTTGTCAACCTTGTTAAAAGCAAGCAAACTTTTTTCGGGAATCTCAGGCATTTCTTCGAGTATTTCCAGCACACTTGCAATATGGCTTTCCCAAGCTGGATGGGACAAATCCACGACATGAATCATGGCATCTGCCTCAACTACTTCCTCCAATGTGGCGCGAAATGCATCCATCAGTGGTGGTGGGAGTTCGTGAATAAACCCTACAGTATCTGTGAGCAAAATTGAGCGGCGTTCTTGTGTTTCTGGTTTTGTAATTACCACCTTGCGGGTTGTTGGGTCGAGGGTAGCAAATAGTTGATCTGCGGTGAAAACCTCCGCATTGGTTAACACATTCAGCAAAGTAGATTTACCAGCATTGGTATAACCAACTAATGCCAGAACCGGAATTTGTTGCTGTTGTCGTTGTTGTCTAATCCGGGCGCGATGTGCTTGTAATTGGTTTACTTCTTCCTGTAATTGAGCAATTCGCCGTTGAATTGTTCGCCTTTCTGTCTCTAGTTTGGTTTCACCAGGCCCTCGCGTACCAATCCCCGCACCTAATCGAGACATTTCCTGACCGCGGCCGCGTAGCCGAGGTAACATATATTCGAGTTGCGCCAGTTCTACTTGTAATTTACCCTCTTGAGTGCGAGCGCGTTGAGCGAAAATATCCAGAATTACTTCCGTGCGATCTACAACTCGGATGCCAATCTCTTGTTCTAAATTACGGGCTTGAGATGCAGAAATATCTCGGTCAAAAACGATGAGATTAGCTCTGAGTTTTTGAGCTAAAAGCGTGATTTCTTCAATTTTTCCCTTACCAACCACTGTTTGGGGATGGATGCGATCGCGCTTTTGCCGCATTGTATCAAGTACAATTCCTCCAGCACTTTCAACCAAACGTACCAGTTCTGCAAGTCCATCTTCAAATCGTTGAACTGAGACATCTTCTGTTTGCACTCCTACCAGCAGCACTCTATCTTGGTCGGAAACAATTTCTTGAGATAGGAATATTCCATCCCCTGCGTCAACAATTTCTCTTTCCCATTCGTGAACTAGTTCATCAAATTCCTGTTCGGTTAGATCGTCCAAACTTAGAGGAGGTGAAATTACCCAAGGACTTTCTGAATCAGGGAAAAGGTAAGTTAGAAAAGCTTCTTTTGCTTCGCCATCAATTGCGGTTAACATCACAAGAGCATCTAAGCGCTGACGCATCATTGCAATCAATGCTGCTTCATCAGGTGGTTCTGATTTAACTTGAGTAGCAATACAACGGATTCCGCTCAAACGTTCTGCACTGCGGCGGGGTAATTCTTCAGGTGGAATTTGAGTTTGATTTGGTGTTCCTACAGCAACTCGGATAACTTGCCCACGCCGATTGAGATAACAACAAATCGGGTGATGAATTTGTTGACTGATTGTAGCTAAGGCTTGAGCAAATTCTGGCGTAATAAATCTATCTGCTGGTTGATTTTGCTCATAAAGCTCTTGCAGTCGTTTAATCTGACTAGCTTTTATTCCCTGAACATTGCCATAAATTTTTTGCATAAAACTAATAATTTATAGGTTGTTTTCATCTCTGCATATTATTATTTTGGTCTTTTTAATTTTGATTTAATCTATCAAGAGACATAAGCAATTTAGCTATAGATAATCACCTCAAAATAAAGCTTTTATAAAATGGTTTATAGACCAATTAAGTGAAGTATTAACCATAAATGAGACTGTAAACGTGTAAGAGATTGTTTGAAAAGTGGTTATGTGATTTTAGGCACTAACTGCTCCCCCCTAGCCCCTCTTTTTAAGGCTACGGTGTACACACAAGTCTCTCGATCTGCACCTTTGTTGCATCGACCTGCATCTTTGTTGCATCGTCCTGCACCTTTGTTACATCGACCTGCATCTTTGTTGCATCGTCCTGCATCTTTGTTGCATCGACCTGCACCTTTGTTGCATCGTCCTGCATCTTTGTTACATCGACCTGCACCTTTGTTACATCGACCTACAAAAATTAACCCACCCTACGTTACATAGCAACTTTAAAAGACTTGTGTGTACACTGTAGCTTTTTAAGGGGGAACCGGAATCAAAGTCCCCCAATTTATCGGGGGATTTAGGGGGATCTAGAACGTTTTGTTACCGAGAAGAAAACTTTTCAAACATCCTCTAAGTTTCACTGTGGTTAACCCAGACACAACAGCAGAGGTGCAGAGAACATAAACTAGATGTCTCTAATTTACGTACAATTATTGTTCATTAGCCACGAAGAACGCAAAAGTGCGATCGCTTCTTCTTTTTGTTTGGCTTCGACTTCGATCCACGGTGCTTGGTAATAGACGTTAGGCATATCGGTAATCAAGTCGCTGTGTTTTCTGTCATTGAAAGCTTGCTCGCCATTGGAAATATGGACTAATTGCCAATCTGGATTTTTCCAAGTTTCTCGCGCTGCGTAAAACATGGATGCTACACTCGGATGATCGTAGCTATCCAAATTTTCGTGACAAATATGATGATGGGCATCAAATACCATCGGCACATTAGCTTGCTGACATACTGCTAAAATTTCATCGGCACTATAGGCGTATTCATCGTTTTCTAGAGTCAAGCGACTTTTGATGTTTTCTGGTAGTTCGGAAATTACTTTTACTAGTTGTTCAGCCCGTTGAGATTTGCCACCATGAATATTCATCAATGACCAAGGCGATCGCGGTAATCGCAGTAAGTCAAGTATACGTGCATGTCCTGCTAAATTATTGATACTTGCCTGTACCACTTCAGGAGAATCAGAACTTAGCACTACATATTGATCTGGATGCAACACCATTCTGATGCTCAATGCATTTGCTCGTTGGCCGATTGTTGCTAAATCAGCGCTCATTGCCTCTAATATATTTACACCGATTTTGTCTTCTAAGTCACTTAGGGGAAATAAATTAGAAGACATCCGATAAAGCTGAATTTTATTTTGCTGACAAAAGGAGAGGGCATCATGTAAGCGTTGTAAATTATGCCGATACAGTTCGCTCAGGGCACTTTCGCGATCGCTAAGGGAAAGTTTTAAGTATCGGGTGCGTGTCATTGTCCGAAAGCGCACTTGTTTGTCCGAGGTGATGCAAACTAGCCCTAAAGAGGGCAGTGTACTTTTTTGGCACTGCTGTGCATTAGGGAAATTTTGAAACTCGATTACACTCATTAACTAATACTAACTGTTACCTGTTTTGAGTCATTTTTTAATTTAAACAAGTTCTACGATTGGCTTACGAGTACCTAAAGAATGAATTCCTAAGCCTTACAGAATGTTTTAAAATGTCTTTACTTATGTCGTTGTTGATGCCATTGCCAAGCATGGGCGATAATTTCGTTCAGCTGAGGATATTCTGGATGCCAACCCAAAACTTTAGTTGCTTTGTCGCTGCTGCCAACTAAAATAGGAGGGTCGCCTGGTCTGCGATCGCGTTCTTCTATTTTAATTTCTTTGCCTGTTATCTCTTGAGCAGTTTCTATCACTTCTCTGACTGAAAAACCACTGCCATTTCCTAGATTAAATACTTCGCTCTCTCCACCTTTGAGCAGATATTCCAAACCTAAAATATGGGCTTGTGCCAAGTCAGCCACATGAATATAATCGCGGATGCAAGTACCATCTGGGGTAGGGTAATCAGTGCCGAAAATCAAAATAGATTCACGCTTACCAAAAGCAGTTAGCAGTACTAATGGTATGAGATGAGTTTCAGGTTCGTGGTCTTCACCCAGCAACCCATTATGGTCAGCACCTGCGGCGTTAAAGTAACGGAAACGTACAGACTTTAAATTGTAGGCTGCATCAAAATCTGATAAAATTCGTTCTACCATCCACTTGCTAGTAGCATAGGGACTAATGGGATCTTGTGGATGGTCTTCGGTAAGGGGAACAAACTTTGGTACACCATAAAGAGCGCAAGTAGAAGAAAAGATAAATTTCTTAACTGACGCAGCAAGCATTGCTTCTAAAAGTGTTAGAGTACCTGCAACATTATTATGGTAATATTTGGCTGGATCTGTGACAGATTCACCCACTGCGATATAAGCAGCAAAATGCATAACCGCAGCTATATTGTGAGTTGAAAATATGTCATCAAGAAGAGTGCGATCGCTCATATTTCCAATAATCAAGTTTACCTGCAAAACTTCTTCTACAAGTTCTCTATGTCCGTTCGATAGATTATCTAAAACGATTACTTTATAACCCGCGTTTTTCAGAGCTAATACAGCATGAGAGCCAATGTATCCGGCTCCTCCCGTAACTAAAATAGTTGACATAATTTTGCGATGGAGAATTGGGAATGGGGAATGGGGAATTGGCAATGGGGCATTGGGCAAAACAGTTCTGAGTGCTGAGTGCTAAGTAAAGAGTTAGGAGTTAAGAATTTTCCCCCTGCTCCCTTGCCCCCTTGCCCCTCTGCCCCTCTGCTCCCCTACCTCCCCCTAGCTATCTAATTGGTATTTTAGGGCTTGAGACTCAAGCACAGAGAGAATTTCTGTATGTTGATTGACCAAACCTTGTATTGCGGTAATTGGATCATGGTGAAGGCGATGTTTGCGTTGGCGA
>NZ_JBWQXL010000075.1:0-17386 GCF_056620565.1 Nostoc sp. LEGE 12454 | reverse complement strand
AAAGTACACCTATAGGAGGCTCAATCTTACTTACGGGTGTTATTGAAAAATGGGTGGCTAAGATGCTTATGGGGGAAGGCTTTTAGCCTTAGCGTACAATTTTCCCGTTTTGGCACGGTGATGCCAAGTTTGTATGTTAGTTAAGGCTATCGGGGAAAAAAAATCCTAAGATTAAAAGGAAATACGTTTAAATTCCCAAACTAACATCGGCCACTCATAATCATCAGAATCAACTACAGTTATGTACCATCTAAAAGAGGCTGTATACCTCTTTAATTCCATTGACTTAACTAACATATTATCTTCATCAGTAGTATCGTATCTATGACCGACTTGAATTAAATCACCTTCTCTTGTAATGGGCACTTCACATTCATAAAAAACAATGCCTCCATCGTCACCTATGGCAACGGGGAAGACATCAGGCGAAAAGGGATAAGCAATAACATACTGTTCTTGTTTTTCGGTTAGCTCAATACCACATTCTTTAACAATCTTCCGAGCTATTTCCGAGCGGTTCATGGTCAAAATTAATAATTATTAAGTGTCTGTGTCGGTGGTCAAAAGCTTATTGTTTATTTTACTTTATAAGAGAGGTAATAAATTAATTAAGTGTTAAATAATCAAAAATTTCTGTCTGTTCTAACTCACTTAAAAAGCCAGCTAATGCAAATGGGCATTTACAACTTAGCTCTTGTTCTATAAAATCAGCATTTAGGTGATATTCTAGGCACACAATCTCAAAAATATCTTCAGTGGTTAATTCTAGATTTTCATCTAATTCCACTATCCGCGTTTCTATTAATTGAATTAGCTCTTTAATAGAGAAGTAAATTTTTATTTTGTCAGAGATTATTAGCTGATTTATTTTAGCAACTATCATTTTTAACTCTGCTCTTCTTTTTAAAGGTAATCTTCAAATAGGAAAATACTGTTGTAAGATTGGGTACAAAGAATTAGCAATTGCCTCAAACTTATCACCGTCTGGATAGGGACGAGAAATTTCCTCCCCATCTTCATTCAACCACTCTTGCCGTATGGGAGTGTACTCAAGCGATAGAATTGCAGTTCTCCACCATCCCGATAACGCTAGATGTTCACCAGACCAAAATAGCCGAAAATCAACCTTATTATTTCGATAAACTTCACTAATAGGATTAGAATAAGGACGATTTTTCGGATTAAAATTTTCGGTAAAGTAGCCTTGAAAATCAATTGTTATAAAACCTTTTTCAATTTCTGCTGTTAATTTAAAGCGAGAGTTTGGATAATGAGCAGATAATATTTTGGCGGCGGCTAATTCAAATTCTATAGGTAAAGTAGATAAACTCATTAATTAATAATTTCCTTGAATACCGATGCAAACATCATTGAAAAACTGATACACTTGATAAAAAATATCTGTCATTTATGGATAGGCTTACGCTGCAATCAGGCAAATAGCCAACTCCAATTTTAATGATAAGTTTGATAAATTCATAGCTTTTCTTTGCTGCCAACTCATGACCACATTAGGGACACGTTAGCTGAGTTTTCCCAGGCTTAACATCTTCAATTGAGACTAAGGTTTTCTCCTGAGCAACACCATACCTAAGCCACATCTGCAAATATCCTTTATTTGATACACCATTTTTATGGGCTTTACTTCGGTTTGAAAATATCTTTAATATATCAAAGAAAAGCTACTCTAAAATCAATATTTTTTAAGAAAAAGTCTTATTGGGGTTTTAAAGTTAATCGTAAATTTATAAAAGCGCCTATACTATTTTACGCATTTAAATAATTTTATTTACCACTTTAGTTCAACTCTATATCCTGACTGCTAACATGGTGTCTATTATGTGATAACTCATGTTTTCTGTGAAGTAATCGCTCTCTCTCTAAAATCATCACTTCTAGCTCACTCGCACGTTCTTCTGAAAGTGGAAATATCTCCTCACCCGTCTGGAGATTACCTCGACAAATCGTCCGTTTACCTTCATTCCGAACAATAAAATCACCACTGGGTTGCACATAAGCAGTCCAATGGCTACCAATTTTAAACTGCTCAATTTCATTACTTGCAGATTGATTGGCTTGTCGCTGTTCGTAGGTAGTAGCGATCGCCCCTACTAAATTATCAAACATTTCTTTACGCCAGAGTTCACGGTGAATGGCTCGGAATTGCACAGCAGTATCTAACTTTGGTTCTGATTCCGGTAATGGAACTTCTGGCAGATTGATTGACTCAGGATTAACCTTGAGGATAACACTAGAGCCATCTGGTTGCAAAGTAGCTGCAAATGTAGCACTAATCGGCAGTTTCGGACTGTCAGGAGCAAAAGTGCCTAAATTCTTGCTATCAATCTGTAATATTGGTGTACCGTTGTAACGATAAAATTCTGGGTGTGATTCGGGTAACTCAAAAACTCCTACTTCCAGAGTAACACTGCGCTTTTTCCATTGCTTACTAGCAAAGTTTTCATTAGCAAAGTCGTTGTATTTGATACCCAACACTTTAATTTCATCAAACTGAAAATCCTGAAGCTGTTGACATACTTCCTCTGTAAACAGGTTATATGCCAAAGCACCAACACCTGAATCCTGACGTGATGTTGCCCAACTATGATCTGCTGGAGGAATAATTCTCAAATCCTTCGGGATATTAAGTTCATCTAAATCGTTAATGTTTTCGCCAAATTTAGCAGTTAATTTATCAACTACTTTGGGGGATAAGTCTTTCAAAGCAAATTCAATCAGAGGTAATTGAGGATGAATAGTGGCATCAAATTTAATTCCCTTTTGTTCTAAAGATTCTTTCCATTTAATAGCACCTGCACCGAAAGGAACACTCAAAACATAAATATCCTGTGGTAATGCAACGCTTGGCAGTTCATAATCGTGCTGAAACGAAAACGTAATTTCCATCTGTTCTGCCAGCTTTAAACAGTCTTTGCGATGCCGATCTAATTCTGGGCGGGTGTGTTGTGTGTGCCACAGTGCCGCCGCCCCTTCTCTGCGAGACGCTACGCATTGGTGGAGCCTGTCCGCACGACTTACAAATCGTTCCTCTGAAGTGGTGAATAATTCATCAATTTCTGCCCGATAGCTTTCGTAGAGCTTCCCTAGTTCCTCATTAAATGCTTCCCTGTCATCTCCCACCCGTTCCTTAATTTCGTCTCTAGCTTGCTGAAACCTTGTTTTCAGTTCTTCTGCCCATTCCAAGGCATCTACAGATAGCGTCTCTTTAGGAAACAGGTAGCGAAACTCATGCCTATCTCTGCTAGGAATGCGTGTTGGTTCCCACAAAGGATTGACAACTTCTCTGGCAATAACGTTAATTGAGCCAGGTGCATCCGCAGGCATGGCAAAGGAGCGATAAAGCCGTTCATCTTTCTTAAAGTCAAAGAAGTAACTGGGGTGAGACTCTGACCATTTTTTGGCATCGGCGAGTAAATTTTCCCCACCTATTTCCTTGATATCTTCCAATCTTTCTGCACTTTTGGGCGAATCTACCTCAACCTGAAGTGCCTGAAATAGACGGTTTAGTAGCTTCCTTTGTCGTTTTTCAAAGCGCTCTACATTCTCATTATCTTGGGGCATCGATGACTGTACACGCCCAATATTTGTTGCTACTAGCCCTACTTTATTTTGACTGCTGGCAGCAGCAATCTCTGCTAAATTTTTGTATTTTAAGTTGCCTTCTTCATCTCTGATTTCCGTATACGCGAGCTTAGGGCGTTGTTTAACTGGCTCAAATCTTCCCGGTTCACCTGCGCGAAGAGTTTCTTGAGCAATATTAGGCAGTTTACTGGCAGAACTGACCATTAATTGGTCGCCGTCAAAATCGGCTTGGTGGTATTCCTCGGCATCCTTCGGGTGAATCCAAACTACATTGCGAGTTTTTCTCAATTCTGGGTCGTGGATGTTTTGGTAGAGGCGGATGTTGTCGGAGTTGACAATGGGGTAACGGGTGAGAATTACATCTCCTTCCGGTAGATGGGGTACACAGATTGTGCCACGAGTTAGGCGATCGCATGGCATTGCCATACCCGAATTATGGTTGTATCCTCCCTTAATCGCTAAGTCACGCCATTGATTGGCTATGTAATCGGTAGCAAACTTGCGGAATTTGGGGGTTTCAATCAATTGACCATATTTATCGCTGCGGAGTAGGGAAATCCAACGAGATTCCTGTGCTTGGTTGTTAGCATTACCCTCAATTTCGTTAAAAGCTTCTTCTGACTGCTCTTGCTGCGATCGCTGTTGTTTGTCATATTGTTGAATGATATATTTTGCTAACACCAAGGGATTGCGCTGCAACTCAGCAAGTTCTCTAGCTTTTTCTTCGGTGGGTTTGCTCAAATCTTCTTTGACTGCTTCTTCTGAGTACCAAATGGTAAACTGCCAACTATTATCGTAGCTGGTGGCTTTGGCGTTACCTCGATTACCGATTACTGCTTGGGGAAACTCATAGTCACCGCAGGGTATTAAGTTTTTGAGTTCCGACTTTTTAATGCCTTTAATTGAGGAACGATCCATAATAATGTCGTAGCCTTGGGCATCAGTCAAATTGGCATCGGGTAGGAAAGTACCTTTGGACAAGAAGCTGGTTTTTGGGCACTGAGAATTATCTGGTTCAGCCCAATTACTCCTCCAGGCAAACCGAAATTGGAATGGACAATTGCCTTCTCCTCCCAATTGTTTGGCAAGTTGAGGCGAAATCTTGCCGTGACAGTCTCCTGTTTTATAATGAGCATACTGTGGGTCTTCAAAGTCCACAATTTTAACTCGCAGCCCTGTAAAAGTTTCTGAGCCTTTGTAGCAATTACTAACTAGTAAAGAACCATAGCGACAGGCAGTATCTGGTTCTATAGCGAATAAGCGTCTAATTTTTTTATGCAGTGAACCATCAGCAAAGTAATAACTATTGCCAGAACTGAAAGCTAACTTGCGTCGGATTCCATCCTGAAAGGTTCTTTGTCTTAAATGGTTGGCATCTGGATTTTTACTGTCAATTTTAACCAGTAGTAGAGATTGTAAATCTTCTGCTTCAAACATCTGTTCGAGCAGAGAATTTTTAATGATTTCTGGTTCAGATAAATATCTCCCCTTACCATTGTTATACGACCCATCAAAGATAGGTATGCTCAAACCAGAACCTTCTAAGACTCTAGTGCTTAAATCCATTACCAATCATCTATTAGATAGCTTATCTAGCAAGCATGAGACTCCAATATTCACCTTGGCACGAAATTACACTGGATAAAATCATCCAAGTGGATAATTTACTGATTTCATGGCAGACGGTATTTTATACGGTATTAGCTCTGCTAGCAGACTTCCAAGAAAGTTAAATAGCTAAACAGCGCTTTTAATCGTATCATAATTTTTCTACTGTGTTACTTAAAGTACACAATTTTGAAGCTACCACTAGATTTTATGAATAAAAGAATTCAACGGCTAGAAGATGGTTTATTAGTAATGCTTTATGACGATGACCCAGATTCACCAGGAGATGAGTTGATCGTTCCTTCTGATGATATATCCCAAGATGAGCATTACCCCGAATATGCTCATCTCAAACCTGGTGAAAGCATAATAATTAAGGAAAATCCTATCAAACCTACATCAGGTTCTTATTATCCAAGTGGATATGAAGATTTAGATGAATTTCTCAATAGCAGTCCTGGGGCAATTGATAGACTAGGTGATGAAAGTTCAACTACTCGTGGTTGGCGTCCACCTGAACCAGATGAATCTTGGTAAAACTTCCCTTAAGAGGCACGCATTAATAAGTTACCTTTTTGAATAACTGAAAACCTTGATTATCAGTTTTTTGATAAAGTAGGTAGTTTATTTCGGTGCAAATCCTTAAGCTCGATTTACCAAATTTTTTATGCTGATAACATTTTTGAATACGCTGTTTGCACAGGTAAATAAACTGTGAAGATACTGCCTTTCCCAACAGTCGATGAAACAGAGATATTCCCTTGATGGACTTCAACAATTTGACGGGACAAATATAATCCTAAACCGTTCCCCCGGCGTTGATGCTTGCCCTGTCGAAAGCGATCAAATAAGAGTAATTGTTCTTCTGGATTCATGCCAATACCTGTATCCTCTACTTCAATCGTTACCCCTTGAACAGTGGAATTGAGGCGAACTTCTACTGACCCAGCATCACAGAAGCGAATGGCGTTACCAACTAAGTTAGTGAGGAGTCGGCGTAGTTCCAGGCGATCGCCTTTAACCCTAACTAAAGAAGCTTCAGTACCCTCTGTCAAGACAGCTTTGAGAGTTAAATGTTTAACATTAGCCAAAGGCATTAGTTCTTGCACTACTTGCTGACATAATTCCCACAGATCAACCACAAAGAAATCCAAAGTTTTGCCTCCAGCTTCATACTGGTAAACTTCTAATAAGGTATCGACCATTGACAACAAAGTTTGGTTACTCTGAGCCATTTGTTCTAAAGATTCACGCATTGCTGATAAGGTATTGCCAAAAACACCTCTTTGCAGCAACTTTAGGAATTGGTCAGCAGCTATCAACGGAGTTCGCAGATCGTGAGTGAGGCGGGTCACAAAATCTTCCCGTCGCTGACTAAGGAACAGTTGTTCGTCCATACTGTGTTTCAGTCTCAACAAAGCCCGCACCCTGGCCAGTAATTCCTTCTTATCTACCGGCTTGCAAATAAATTCATCTGCACCTGCATCTAAACCTTTGACGACACTTGATTTTTCAGAACCTGTCACCAGCAAAATTGGGATAAAAGGTAAGTTTGAATTGTGCTTAATTTGCCGAGTAACTTCATAGCCATCCATATCCGGCATCACTACATCAAGCAGTACTAAATCGGGAGGATATTCAGCAATTTTTACCAATGCTTCAGCACCACTGTCGGCTATGATCACGTTGTATCCCTTCAGCTTCAAAGTGACTTGCAGCAAGCGGAGGCTGTCAGCTGAGTCATCCACCAGCAGAATTCTTTGGTTTCTTTGTTCTGAAGTTATATTCCAAGATAAAGTGTTCATAAAACGCCTTTGATAAACCTAATTTCTTTTGAGCAGAGAAAAAAATAATAAAGCTAAATTTTGTTGTCAAAAGTGTATTTTCAAGCGCCATGCTAACCACTACGCAGCGATGAAGATTCATCAGATTTTTCTAAAAGTCAAGGCATTGGTCAATATAATTACTAATTCGTAATACTCGCCTCTAACGAGAAGCAAGCTACGTAATTGGTAATTAAGAAACTGGTTATAGTCTCCCATCTCTACAGGTCACAACCTTATGATTGAGGTCTAAATTTCCATGCATAACGTAATTACGAATTGTTAATCTGGCTATGTTATGTGTAAGAGCCAAGGTTCTCACTTAAAAATAAGCTACATCCTCCTCTAAGTGTGATGTGGACACAAGTCAGAATAAACTGTATTGGTTTCAGTTTAACTTCAGTGCTTTTATATTTTTTTATACTTTAGGAAGATTTTTTCAGAGAATTTTCAGATTAAACGATGTCCATTTTGAACACTGGAGCTTTTTCAACAGCTAGTTGAGATATGTAGCCCTTGATATATGAACTTTTCAGCCAATACTGTAAAAACTACTGGTTTCAACCTAGATAAGGTTTAATAACATTGAAATGCCGCTTTGCATCTCAATAGCCACATTTTGGCTAAATAGCTAAAATTTTTCGTCCAATGGAGTAATCCTTTCCTTGAAACCATATTCGACAGTTAAAAAAGTATAGTTACCAAGCTGCTGAGGTAAATGATGGGAGATATTCGAGTAGCAATTATTGAAGACCACAGCTTAACGCGGATTGGGATGCGTAGTTCTCTCAACGAGCAAGAAGGTATTCAAGTCGTGGGTGATGAAGCTACAGCATCTAATGGGTTGAAACTGCTCCAAAGTACAAAACCAGACATAGCGATCGTTGATATTGGCTTGCCGGATAGAGACGGAATATGGCTGGTGCACCAGTTTCGGGAATCTCTAGTGTCGGAAACTACTGCACAAACTAAAGTAATAATGCTTACTTCGTTTGCCAAAGAGCAGATGGTACTGGCAGCGTTTGCAGCTGGGGCAGACTCTTACTGTGTGAAGACAATTAAGTTCGAGTTGTTGCTGGAAGCGCTGCATATCACCCATGAAGGTCAGTCTTGGATTGATCCAGCGATCGCTCGTATTGTTCTCAAGCATACTCGTCAAGGAGCGGCGGCTATGGTGAAACCGAATGCTACTCAGACGGTGACGATCTCTGCAATTGATCCAGAACAAGCAAGCATTCTGCAAGCAGATCCATTGACAAATCGGGAACTGGAAGTCTTAGAGTTAATTGTCCAAGGCTATAGCAATAACGAGATTGCCCAGAAACTCTATCTCAGCTTGGGAAGTGTAAAAGTATATGTGCGTGGGGTTTTGAACAAGCTTTGTGCAAGCGATCGCACCCAAGCAGCTGTATTAGCGTTGCGGGCTGGTTTGCTTAATTGAAGTCACTGTACAGAAGCTGCTGTACAGTGCTTGATTGTTAACTTGAGAGGGGAGCGATGTCTACGACGGTCACTGAGCTTTGTCGTACCACTTCCCTACGGGACGCTACGCAAATGTGGAAGCAAGCTACGCGCAGCGTCTCGTGGAGAAATGCGGGCTACGCCTACGCGCAGGATTGACCGAGGAGAATCGTCTGCATAATACTAACTTGCGTTGTATACAAGGATTTTCCGCTACCACTTTCTAAGTCGAAATAAGTAGCAAATCGTCGTAGTTTTCCCGTCGTCAATTGCAACAAATAATCAAAGGCTTCCGCAGCAACTCGCTGGTTAATGCTCAAGGACTGGCTATTAAGCAAGGCCATTTGTTCACAGGACAAGTTGTTGTCTGCCAACTCTTCTAGTTGTGAAACCAGTAGGTCAGGTTGCTGTATAGTTGGCGCAGGTAAGCGAAAGCAGCCCAAAGCCTCGAAATCATAGTCATTGGGGTTAGTAGACAGATGAGAACCTAATAGTACCTGACCACTACGCTTGGAGTTACCGCAATCTAAATGCCAAATGTGAGGCGCAGGGCGATGAGTGTTGTGCTGAAGTACTTGGGTAATTGACTTTCTGGCTTTGGCATTATCTACGCAAGCAGTGACAACAATCAGGGTATTGTAACTGGGAACAATCCATTTGGATTGGAAAGGTTGAGCGATCGCTGTAACTTCCATCTTCCAAGCCAGGGAGTAGCGCAACGCCAACGTTTTGGCTTTGTTGAGTCCAATTTCTGCATCACAGAAGCACTGGCGTAAAACGTTAGCCGACTCAACACGATCCGGGTCAACAAAGTAGAGTTTCACCTGTTTACCTTGCTGAGAAAGAACTCTACCTAACCGAACCAAAGAAGGAGCCAACCAAGAACCAGTACCGCCGCATCCAACTAGCCACAGTTCTATTTTCGAGTAGTTGACAGTCACGACAGGAGAAGCATTTGCCAAATCAAGATTTAGCTCCATAGTAAGCTTGGTTAAAGTTGATATAAGTATTGGTGAGGAGACAAGCATTTGCTAAATTGAAATTCATCTCCATAGCTTCTCCATCACATTTACAGGCGGTACATCGGTACTGTAAAATTTACAGCCAGATGAAAGTGAGACATCAACCATAAAAAAGTCTCGGTCGATGTCAAACACTGCTCTAGCAGGTACATCCCAACAGTGGCGAAACAGACCAACCCGTAATTTAATCTCTGGTTTCAGGGTATTAATTCTACCTAGTACTCCATAGATGCGAAAGCCAGATTCATCAGCATTATCGGTGGTAGAGAAAAAGGCAGGTAAGGAACCGTGGGAATGGATGTCTACAGCCGCTTTCTGGTGGGAAGAGTCACTGCCAGAATGAGTTGGTTGGCAGCTAGTTAGAGTTTGAATTTGCTCTGGGACTTGTAAATCCCAGTCTGCATCAGCACAGTGGAGGTGAAAGAGAATTTCATGAAATTGATTGCCAGCTTGATAACTCGACCGCCACATTTCCAGTAGTAGCGGTTTGGGAATTAAAGGAGTGACTTTGAGATAAGGTGTTAGGTGAGGTAGCCCTTTGATAGTTTGGGAACACAAGCAAATAGGCATTAATACCTCTATGCCAGGACGAATGGCTCTAGCAAAGATGCCATTTCCGGCATAAAGGTACTCTAGTCCACTACTGGTGTGTGTTGGCAGAGATGAAGTTGTGACAATTTTGTAACCAATAATGCCCTCAAGCAATGGGTTCATCGAGGATTTCCTGCACAAGCATAGCGACACTTTTCTGATTGCCGATAGGCACAAGGTCAGATACAGGATAGGTTGCGCGTCTACATCTTTTGTGCAGTTTTAGAAGTTGCTGGCGAACATCCTTGCGGTATTTTTGTGATTTACTTATTGTTAAATGGTTGGTGAAAATACTGGAAATAAACAAATTCCAAGCATGGTTAATTGATAGACCATTAGCAGCAGGTGGTTCGTTCACTCCCCAACACACCTGTCCAGAACTGTAGACATTGGGTAGTGGCACATGAAAAGCTGCTGCTTGAGGGGTAAACTCCTGTTCTTGAATTGCCCAAACCCAGTACTTTAATCCCTTGCCCACAAAAACTATTGCAGGTAGCGGAACGGTTAAAGATGCAAGTTCATCACAATTGATTGTATGAGTGGCTGGTGGGATAAATTTTACCAAATATGTGTCTGTACTGCCCGTACCCCAGCGCACAATTCCTGGTTCCATCCAACCAGTATCAATTGGTTCGTTGCTGAAAGCAGTTCTTAGGGCTGCGGGTGAGATACATTTGTAAATATGAGCATCGGCAATTTCTTTGTCTCGGTGGTGGAAGATGTAAATGCCATCCAAAAACAGCAATTCTGCTTGAATTACTGGAGATTTTCGGGGAGGGTCTGCCAAAATTGCTAGTAGAATTTCGCTGGATAGAATTGCTGTAGATGTAACGTCGATTAACGTGGTTTCAATGCTTGTTTCCATAGTTTTAGTAGGATTTGAGCATGAGGTTTTAAGTCTGCTTCTAGCCAATCAATTAAGTTGGCTGCACAGTTCAGCATTCGGTTTGCTTGCAGCCATTTTCTGGTGAGCAAATCAATAGATGCTTTTGACCAAGGTAGAGAGGCGCAGTAAAGTTGGTAGTAATAATCGTCTGCGTACTCGTCCAGCCAAAGGTTTTTAGTTTCATGGTCTAGCAGCTTTAAAGTTAAAGGCAGAAACTTTAAAGGATTATCTAAGTGATGACACTGCTGTTTCAGTTTTTTGTGGTCAATTTTGTCTGGGTGGTCGATGTCACTGTACGCAATTTCGTGAATTGCAAATTCACTATCAAACCAATCGCTACCTTCTGGGTGTATGTCATCAAGCCAACGGCGACTGTCATAGCTAAAAGGTAAAAGTAGTTGCCAACCATCTTTGAGATGTTCAATTTCTCCATCCATTGTCCAGTCAATACCCATTGGGGTAATAGGAATGCTGTGCAATCTTTGTTCATAGGCTGTTTCTACAGTCCAGTGAGATAACGGAAACAGATGAGTGTAAATAAGTACAATGAATTCCAGTTCTCTGGGACTATGGCAATCTACATCTGTAGGTGAGTAAATAGTGGCTTGGCTGGCTTTCCATTCGGTGGGAAAATAGTGCTGATACAGTGCTAGTAAGGAGTAAATGTTGAGTTGGGTTTCTAGATAATCAAGTGATTCTGTGCCATCTAAGGTAAATTGGCACTGATAAAGACTATAGATTGCCTCTGCCATACTGAGGGGTACGAGGTGAGACATATTTTAGTGCAACTCGTTATTATGGGGGTCGGAATTGAATAACAAAGAGACAGAGGTAGAGTGTGGGGTCTACTTCAATCGAAATGCTAACTGCTGTAATGTGGATAATCATTTATCCCTAAAGTCAATTTCCAACTCCTTTTATCAGCACTCAAAAACCTTCAGGGATAGCGCTAGAGGTGGGAGTGCAGGCTGTTAGGGATTTTAGGGTTTGGTTGAGTGACTCAGAAAATTCTGTTCCAGCTGCGATCGCCTCTTCAATCTGGACTGATAGCTGTCCTGCATTTTGCCAGTCAATTCCAGTGATGACCTGACGTTGACGCATTTGGTAGCACATTTGGACTGCGGGGTTGATTTCTTCAGGAGCGACTATCAGGCAATCTAGAGAAGAAGTACCTTTTTTACCGGGCTTCTTGATGATGTGAATGGGTTCTCCTGGTTTCCGCTCAATGTCTGCGTTTGCCAGTTCAGCGCAAAGAGGAGTGAAGGCATCCCGTAGTAATTGGTCGTCAACCGCGATCACTTCTGGAATCCAGTGTTGTTGACCTTCGTAGATGACAAGTAATTTGTTATTATTTGTAGTAGTCATGGCATTTAAAAAAGTGATATTTGCGTAGTATTACTTGCTGGTTTAGTAGTATCTGATCTAGCAGTCTCCATGCGAACTGGAGTCTGGGTAGTGGGCGGTTTATTGGTTTTGACAGCTTTAGTCTGGGCTATATTCCGGCGAATTTGGCGATTAGGAAAATCGGCTTTGAGTTCGTCCAGTAATTGAACAATTGCAGGTGGAAAATCACCGAGTTCTTCTTGATTGAGGATGGTAACTACAGGGAAATCACCGTGACTACTGGCAGCAATCATTACAGGTCTATCTCCTGTTTGTTCTGTAGGTAGTAGCGTGATAACGATTTGAACTTTGCATTGCTCGAAAATAAATGGTTCTAGTTGATTTACCTTGTTGGTAGCAGATGTTTCTATGTCATCGTCGTCTAACTCATGAGAGTCGATTTCATCTTCGGCGTAGCTATTTTCATCACTTACTGGTTCTAAAAGTTGCAAGAAGTTAGGTTTACCTGCACGCAAACGTTCCCTGTCAAATAGCAATCCTAAAGCTTGGAACTGTTCTTCAGCAGTGGTTTTTCCCTGTTGTTCTGAGATATAAGATTTTAAGGTTTCAGATGTAACAGTGAGGTTGGCTTTGACAATGGCCTGTTCTGGTGTTAGCCATTTTGCGGTCATAGCTTTTTTAGCCTTGTTAACTGGTGTGCAAGCGGTTGTGGCGGTAGCCAGAAGTTGAAACTGTTTTTGAGAGTAGGGTACTGCTAGACTAAAACATATCCCCTCTGCTTTTCTCGACTGAGCCATGTCTACGGTAATTACCCAATCCCTGACTCTGGAGGAGTTTCTCAAGCTACCAGAAACAAAGCCTGCAAGCGTTTACATTAATGGTGAGATTATTCAGAAGCCAATGCCAAAAGGGAAGCATAGCCGATTACAGTTAAGGTTGTGCAACAGTATCAACGATGTTGCCGAAAGCCTTCATGTTGCTTATGCCTTTCCAGAACTGCGGTGTAGTTTTGGTATCCGCTCAATAGTACCTGATGTAGCGGTTTTCAACTGGTCGCGTATTCCCTTTGCTGCTGATGGGGAAGCACCCAACGATTTTCTGCTTCCTCCAGACTGGACAATTGAAATTCTTTCTCCCGAACAAAGTTCAAATCGAGTCACAGGCAATATTCTCTATTGCTTAGATCATGGTTGCCAATTAGGTTGGTTAATAGACCCAGAAGATCGTTCAATTTTGGTCTTCCGTCCAAATCAGCAACCAGAACTTTTACAGGGTGATGAGCGTTTGCCAGTGTTAGCCGGGATAAACTTGGAGTTAACTGTAGCTCAGGTGTTTGGTTGGCTAAAAATGAGCAATTAGAGAAACAGATGAAACACTATTTATTTTAGAAACGAGGCTTAATTAACTTACGTTTGAACATATTTCACTTTCCTAGTGCCAACCTACTTAAGTATCAAAAAATAGTTATAAGTAGCAGCCAACAAAACAGTAAAATCCCTGCTGTTGGCTGATAAATCAGTTAAAGCTATTGTTAAGTTAAAAGAGAGTCTTTGAAGTCATGAATTGCTGTTGCTGTCAAAGCATAGATAACTCGGCGCTTACGTATGATGTGAGTGCCATCTACAGGAATACCTTTCTTCCAAGCAGCAATAATAGCTTTCTTGTCTGCTGAGTAAACAGTCTTTTCTCTGCGGTATTTTGGAGACAATTGTTCTGCATCTATCAGCACCTCACAACTTGGCGGATTTTCTTGAATTGTGATGCGAAGTGAATTACCAATCATTTGCTCAGGTAGAATTCCTGCGGCGGTTTGTTCTAAAATAGTTTCATCTAATTTTTGTCGCCAGCGTTCTAGTCTTAACAGTGCTGATTGATGTACAGCTTTTAGATGTTCTAGTCGTTGCTTAATAGCCACTATTTCAGCATCCAGTTGTAATGCTAATTCTGCTTGGATATCAACAACTTCTTCTTGAACTTCCTGAGTTTCCCAAATAGCGGTGATGATAGCAGCTTCTTCTTCAGGAGTCTGGCAATTAGTTAGCTGTTCCCAGAGATGAGCAGCAGTTTGGGAAAGTCCTGCTAAGGATTGTTGAGCGAGTGCTAAATTCATGACTACCACTCCTCACAAACTTGGTAATATTCATATTCAGCTTCAATCTGTTCTAATATAGCTATAGTGCCTGAATCTAAATTAGTATTGAAAGATAAATTGGAAGCATTTTCTTGTGTAGGCTGAAAATTTAAAATCGGAGGAGCAACAAATTTAGGTTTAAGTTTTGTTAAAATAGCTGTTAATTGTTGCATTGTTTTGGTTGTGTAACGCCATCAATTTTGGCGCGATAGCGCACCTATCTGTGTTGGTATTCTCCCAAGTTTTTAGGAATTAACTTAATTTCAGATTATTGTTATTTTGTCAATATCAAGCGTTAAAACTACAAATAGATATGAAGCTCATCAAAAAATCGGAAAAGCTACTCCAAGAAACAAAAATCATCGAGGAAACACAAGAACATAATTTTCAAATTGACATTATTAATATGCAAGAACCAATGCTTGAAGAACAGCCACAAATAGGTGGAAGTAATAAGGAAGCTAACTATATTCCAGCGCGTGATAATCCTATAGTCCTTTCTGTTGGTAAGACGGGATGGCAAGTTTCTGATATTTGGAAGGATATTAGATTAGATAAATTCTAGTTATTGTCTTGATGTTGTTCTTCTTGATTGCTAAAAGTTTAACAAACGTGTGGTTATGTTTACTGGGTACTATCCAATTATTCTTTATCCACCACTAGTGAGACGTTTATACACTAAAGATTCTACAAGTCAGGAGCATTTGAAAGCTTCGTTTCAAGGATGTGTTCAATTACCAAATGGAAATGGTACGGCCAAGCAAGGTGTCAGTGAAAAGCAATTTTTTCGCCATTTACTGTGTGCTTTTCTAGAGAATCTTATCTGTCAAGCGGTGGAATTTGAAATTCCTGGTTCATCTCGACGTTACTCGGCTGATTTTATCCTTTACCATCGGTTTTCTGGGTTAGCTCTCGATATTGAGATTGATGAACCTTATGCTGGAGATACAGGTAAACCTCACCACTGCATTGATGTTGATGACGATAAAATCCGTAACCGTTTTTTCTTGGAGCGCAATTGGGGTGTAGTGAGATTTGCAGAAGTTCAGGTAGTGCGTCATCCTTGGAGTTGTTGTAAGGCGATCGCTCAAATCATCGCTCGGTTGACTGGAGATGATAGTGTATTCATATTATTACAAAGATTGGCTGATGTCCCTTTACAAAAACAGTGGACAAAGCGTGAGGCTAGGCTGATGGCTAAGAACAATTATCGTCAGTCTTATTTACCAAAAATGGTAAAGTAAAACTAGAGATAGTACTTTCAATACTCATCTTTAATAGTCATATAGTCTCCCCAGAATAGGGCTACCATGTACACACAAGTATTTTGGAGTTGTTCCACACCGTTTTAATCCTGTACAAAGATATGTGTACACGGTAGATTATGGGTAAAAATTGGAAGGGTATTAGATCGATTTTGTCAACCTCGCGTTAACTAATCTTTTTGGTTTTCTGACGCATTGCTTTTTTGATTTGCGGTGTGACTTCCACTTACAAATGCTCATAGCGATAGAGCCAAAATCCCGACTGGCAAAGGCTGTTGTTTTATTCGCACTGTGCCAAATTGTATCCGCCTCAGTTGATTCAAGTGGAGGTGTACAGCGATCGCAATATCGGTCAAATAGTTGGCGTGGTTCGGGATGATAAGCGATTCGGTTTCTAGTGAGTAAATTAGATGTACCCAGTAGGTTACGAGCTAATTTGTAGCCAGCATTGTTTCTGTTTCCCTCGAATTCGCCATAAGTTAGTAAAGTGCGATCGCTCTTTGTTAAACAAATAGACAAAGGAACAGACACTCCGCTAGCGCGTAGTTGTTTAAGAGATGAGCCATTATCTCTGGTTGTAGCCTGTATTACTGTTCCTCGTCGGCAATGCAAGGTTGAGCGAGGGACAGTCACAGAAGGTTGCAGTAACGCTGTTTGTGGGTCGATAACTTCTCCATTTTTCGCTCTTGTGAGAAGTTGCACCCACTTGCGCCAACGTTGCTCAGAAAGTTCGTAGGGAAATAAGGCTGTAGAATCAAATGCGGTTTCTAGTTCTTCCACATTGTACTGACAGTTTGACCAATGCTCTAGGGTAATGGGGATGGTTGCACTCAATATTCCATCCACCACCCGTCTGCGAAGCATACCTGGCAGTCTCATGGAACGAGCTAAGTTGCAAATGGCTGGATCTGCGTTTTGGATAATCGTCAGTTGGCGATTGAGGTACAGCCATTCAGCAGGATTTAAGGAATGGCTGCATTTAAAGTAAACGTGCAGGGATTTTCCACCTGTATAAACTACGGCGGCGGGTTCCAAGTTCATTTCGTCCTTTAGCCAGTCTACAGCTTGTCGCTGCTCACTCAATGCCAAATCATCAATTTCGTAGAACAAACATTGGCATTGACTAACGTGGTGATTGCTGATTCCCTTGTCTGGTTGGTTGGGGTAAAAGCTGACTGTAGCACCAAGATATGACATTTTAAATGCCAATGCCCAACCATCAGCATAGCGTTTAGGTGTCAGTCGCCAGCAGGTATTGCCTTGTTTGTCTCGACCTCCGTAAGTACAGGAGTAGAGTTGAAATCCTTGCTGGGTGATTTTACCGCAGAGAATGTAGTGGGAGTAGACAAATTGACCATTGCGACAGTAGTTATTCCAGTTTTCAGGTATCATTTCTATGGGCAAATCCCAAGAAATCCTGAGCCAAATTTTGGTTCCGGTGGTAAAGCCTATTTGTCTAAGAAATTTAATGGTTGTTTGTCTGGGATTGAAAGTCATGGCAGTTACGCCTAGAGAGTTTATCCCTCTCTAAGGCATCATGTAAAAATAACTTGAACAATTTGCCGAATGGTTAGATGATCGGAATGTAACCGAATTAAAGGCTTATATGTCTGATAAGCAGGTAGTAGAAAGCATTCAAGACAAGTACGATT